>CAXQNQ010000175.1:0-4915 GCA_964225135.1 Mesoflavibacter profundi | reverse complement strand
AGTTAATGATCAAGTATCTGCTTTGGAGCAAGAATTAATAAAAAAGCAATTAGTATCGCTATATGAGCATTTAATTGACGTAAAGGATGTGGTATCAACACCTGACTCGAGAAATAAATCCTCCAAGGAGCAGATTAAGCAAGCGTATGATGAGATATTTTCTACCCCAGACCCTAGCCCTGTTGAGCCAGAACCTGTTTTGCATGCCCACGAAACACCAGAGTCTATTGATATTGAACCAGAAGAAATACCTATAGAGCCAGAATCTGTTCAGGTTGAACAAGCTATACATCATAGAATGGAGGAAGTTATCCCGTCTTCTCCACAAGATCAAGGGGCAGAACCTTTAACTACCAGTCAAAACACGGCAGAAATATTAAACGAGGATCATGAAGACATTCTAGATGTTGATAATAACCAAAATGAATTATCAGATCGCCTAAGCGAACAACCTATTTCTGATTTAACTAAAGCAATGGGTATTAATGAACGAATGTTAACGATCAATGAATTATTTGATGGAAATAATCAAGTGTTTAAAGATGCCATAAGCGAATTAAATAGCTTAAATTCATTTGAAGAAGCTAAATCATATATTTCAGTGCATTTAATCGAACAATTTGGTTGGGTTCATCCAAAAAAACGTAAGAAAGCAAAAGTGTTTATTAAACTTGTTAAAAGACGGTTTAATTAAGTCATAACAAATGAAGTTTTCGCAGCGTTTAAAAGGAAGTATACAATTGCCTTTATTGTTTTTAGGCCTAATTTGGATGGCATTTTTATTCGGTTTTCCACCGGTTAATTGGGGAATTCTTCCACAAAACCCTGAAGGTTTAAAAGGGATATTATTCGGTCCCTTTATTCATGGTGATTTAAACCATATTCTTTCTAATTCGGCTCCCTTTTTTATTCTGTTTAGTATGCTTTTGTTTTTCTATCCTAAGATTGCGAAGCCTGCATTTACTATCATCTTCTTGTTTTCGGGTTTGCTTGTGTGGATTTTTGGCAGGACTAATTATCACATTGGGGCGAGTGGCTTAGTGTACGGTCTGGTAGCCTTTTTATTTTGGTCTGGAGTCTTTAGAAGGTCTATACCGTCTATTATTATTTCCTTGATTATCACCTTTCTTTATAGTGGATTGTGGTTTGGTGTTTTACCAAATCAAGATGGTGTTTCTTGGGAAGGACACCTAATGGGTGGCTTAGTAGGGGTATTTACAGCCTATCTATTTAGGAAAAAAGAATCAGCTCTACCTGAAAAGAAAAAAGTCTATAGCTGGGAAGAACACCCCGCTCCCAAAAAACGATTCTTTGATGAAAACCCCTTCAAAGAGCTGCCGGATGATTCAGACTCTAATCAGACAGGCGGTTGGACTAGCAACCATACTTAAACCGACATAGACCTAGAAAAGCTTAACCTGTAATAATAATTGATAAAAAAAGAGGACCACAATATGTGATCCTCCCAACTTTGTTAATATTACTAACTCAAATTAAGCTCTTCTATCGAGATTGGCTAATTGATACATATTTTTGAGTTTCTTTCTTGCAAAGAAAATCCTACTTTTTATTGTACCTAAAGGTGCTTCTAATTTTTCTGCAATT
Organism: Mesoflavibacter profundi; assembly: GCA_964225135.1. Lineage (GTDB taxonomy): Bacteria > Bacteroidota > Bacteroidia > Chitinophagales > Saprospiraceae > AM-2324. The sequence continues at coordinate 3,310 of CAXQNQ010000175.1, read as the reverse complement.
TCATCATACTTGTACCCTTTATAGGCCATCCAGAATGGCTCTTTAAATTCTTGTGGAAGCGCACTAACCATGGCTAACATTTCTTTGTAAGAGGCATTAGACTCGCCCTCATTTCTTACAACTTTACTTCCAGAGTCAATAAAATAGTTATTATCTGTCTGGTCAAGCATTACCCCTCGTCTTACTTTCTTGCGGTAATTGTTGATAAATATGTTGCGCATGATAGTAATAGCCCAAGCCTTAAAGTTTGTACCTTCTTTATACTTGTCTGAATTTGCCATTATTCTTAGGGCTGTATCCTGATACAAATCATCAGCATCAACTCTATTTCCTGTTAATTTAAGAGAAAAAGCTCTTAAAATAGATTCAATGTTATTTATTTTGTCATTTATAGCTGTAATGCCCATTATAAAGAGTTTTAAAAACAATTTTTTGCAAATATTTTAAATTCGTAATTACAATATAATACAATTTTGTAAATAATTTTTACAAAACACGAAAAAAAAATAATTTTTACAAAAAAATTGAAATTTAAACCATAATGAAGTTGGTGTGTTTTACTAATTGAAAATTCTATAAACAGAATTGTTTTCTTTACTAATAAGCTTTAATTTTAGAATTAAGGATAATAATAAAGGATGAAAGAAGGTTTTAATTGCGATATTCTAAAGTCTAACATTCGATTTCTTAGACGAAAAATGAACCTGAGCCAGGAGGAATTAGCAACAATGATTGGCCTCAATAGGGGTAACATTGCATCTTACGAAAGTGGTACAGCTGAGCCGAGGATTGCCAACTTGGTTAAAATGTCAAAATTATTTTCAGTTCCTTTAGCTGATTTAACGGAGCGAAAGATTTGTGAGAAATATGTTTCCATGAATCCTGGAGACTGGAAAAAAGAATCAGAGCGCATTCTGCTTGCGGCAAAGCACCACCAAGAGCGCCTCAACACGCAAAAAACATATTTTGAGAGTATTGTGAATTGTAAGAAGATGTTCAAAGAGAACAACCCTGTTCTTTCGGATGATGCGTCTGAGTTGGAAATGCACTTTAAGCAGCTGTATACGCTGACAGAAAAACTGATAAGGAACCAACAGGAGTTTATTGATAGATTGGGTGTGCCTGCTCAATTCAATAAAATAAACAAAGATTAGGCTTTTGTTTTAGGTAACCTGCTTAGGATACTATCGAACCTGCTCTTCGCTTTTTGTTTTTGATCATACTTTAAGAATAGCACAGGCATCTTAATGCTCTTATCAGCTTTGCGATCAATCCATTCTGTAAACGCATCTATTCCTTTTTGACACACTGCTATAAAGTCAATTTTTTTATCCTTAATATACTGATCAAGTACTTGTCCATAGGCTTCTTGTGGAAAAGTCTTCTCAAACAGCATTTGGGTGCTAGTCAAAGGTTTACTCTCATAGCTCCACTGTTCACCATCGAGTTGCCCATCTAAATAATGAATATTGGCTTCCTTTTGTATTCCCAAACTAAGAATTTGTTGTTGTTCTTCTGGTTCGGCATGTGTCAAGCTAGATCCAATGACTAGTATGTTTTTAGGTACAGTATATTTAATATCTGGGTCAGGTAGGCAAAGTATTTGATAGTTGTTTTTCTTTAAGCCTTTATAAACGAGGTCTGATGCCGGTTTGATTAATTCTTGAAACTTCTCAGGTCCCAAAGCAAGTATATTGAAAGCATCTTTTTGAAGGTTGTACTTTACCTGGTCATCTAGGTAACCCGATCGTAGTTTTAAAATAACGTGATTAGGAACTTGTTTTTCTTGCTCTCTAGCATAGACTAACATTTTATTCCAAGCGTATTTTTTAATTTTTGAAGTACCAAATACTCTTCTTAGGTAATAATCATCATAGGTGTATAGCAACGTTACTTCTTCTTGCCCAGAAGCTGCAAATGTTACTAGATAGTTATACACACCTCTAGTGTTTGGTTCTAATTTACATGGAAATAAAATGGGCATTGGTTCTACTTAATTATTGTTGTGATCGTTTTAGTGAATAAACTTTACTGAAGGCGTAGAGCAATATTAAAGTTAATACTCCATTTACTGCTAATATGGTAGAACCAAACGAAAAAGTATCCTTAAGGCTCTCATTTAACAGATATGATAATATAGGGGCACTTATACAAATACCAATAATCGCTGTAGCCGAGGGCTTTAATTGTTTGAACAATAAGCCAAATACAAATAAACCCAATAAAGGCCCGTAGGTATAACCTGCCGCAACAAATATTTGATTTATAATTGAACTATCCTTAGGCAATGCATTGAATAAAAGGATTACAGTAAATAATATTAAGGAGAAGGCAATGTGGACGATTAAACGAGTTCTTTTTTGTTCTTCCGCTGTTTTTGTTGATGTTTCAAATTTTAAAAAATCAATACAAAACGCTGTTGTAAGCGCAGTAAGCGCACTATCTGCACTGGAATAAGCTGCAGCTATTAATCCAAGTACAAAAAAGATACCTACTAAAGGTCCTAAGTGATTTAGTGCAATGGTTGGATATAAATGATCTGGCCTTTCAGGAACACTAATAGCTTCTAATGCTGCGAATTCATACAACATAGCACCCATGTATAGGAAGATTAGATTTACTAATACCAATAATACACAGAATACTAACATGTTTTTCTGAGCATCTTTTAGTGTTCTACAGGATAGATTTTTTTGCATCATATCTTGATCCAATCCAGTCATGGCTAATGCTATTAGGGCACCGCTAATCAATTGTTTCCAAAAATTATTTCCGTCTGACCATAGTTTATCGGTGAAGATCATTTGACCAAATTGGCTATTATGGACAAAATCAGGGATGTCTAATATTCCAATGCCCATGCTGTTTCCAATAGCATATAGGGTAAAGATTACGGCTAGAATCATACAGATAGTCTGAATAGTATCTGTAACAATGATCGTCTTAATTCCACCAGAAAATGTGTAGATCCAAATGAGTACAATGGTGGCTGCAACGGTTAGCCAAAAAGGTATGCCCATTGGTCCAGTTACAAATGCTTGTAAAACACCGGCCACCAAAAACAGCCTAAAAGCAGCTCCAACAGTACTAGATAAAAGAAAGTAGTCAGAGCCTGTTAAGTGGGCTTCACGGCCAAATATATTGCCTAGAAAGGTATATATGGATGTGAGATTAAGTCTATAATACAATGGAAGTAATACACTGGCTATTATGAAGTACCCTATCAAATAACCAAAGACCATTTGCATATAAGAAAGGCTTTGGTTCATGCCGCCATTACCTACGGCTCCAGGAAGTGAAATAAAGGTAA
>CAXQNQ010000174.1:0-6306 GCA_964225135.1 Mesoflavibacter profundi | reverse complement strand
GTAGAAGACGCTGATACAGCCGAAGATCAGGATTGGTTGATACAAAAAATATTGAAGTTGCGCATATTTGGTGATGAAGAAGAGAAAATGAATCTTTCAGTTACTGATGTATCGGGGGGTATTTTGGTCGTTTCCCAATTCACCTTACATGCAAGTACAAAAAAAGGAAATAGGCCATCTTTTATAAAAGCAGGTAAACCAGCATTTGCGCAGGAGATGTATCAATCCTTTTTGGAACAATTGCGGCAACAAAGTGGATTAGCCATTGAGGCGGGAATCTTTGGGGCATATATGAAAGTAGAATTATTAAATGATGGTCCAGTTACTATTTGGATGGATTCAAAAAATAAAGAATAATGCAAATAAAAGAGGCTCAAGCTATTGTAGATAATTGGATCAATACGATAGGTGTTCGATATTTTAGTGAATTAACCAATACGGCTATTCTGACAGAAGAAGTTGGAGAAGTTGCCCGCTTGATGGCTAGAATATATGGTGATCAATCTTTTAAGAGAAAGGAAGATGAGGTCAATGCCAAGATTCTATTAAAGGAGGAAATGGCTGATGTATTGTTTGTTTTGATCTGTTTAGCGAATCAATGCGACATAAATCTAGAAGAAGCATTAATTCAAAGTCTAGAAAAAAAGACTAAGCGCGATAAAGAGAGACATCAAAACAATCAGAAACTTTAGCTTATAGCTTTCTAGGCGGTTTTGCTGCTTGTATATGTATGAATCTAAAAGCAAGAAGAGTACTGATAATGAGTATGATTATAGAGAATAGCGTGACCCAATTTAAAGGGGATATTTGAAGGAAAAGATCATATGCTCCATGAAAAGCCCAACTTGTCGTCAATGCTATAACGAGGTAGCGATTGCGTTTAGGTTTATTAGCTGTAAATCTGGCTTGACCAATATAAAATCCTTGTATGATACTGAAGGCCGCATGTGCCAATTGAGCAGTGCATGCTCTTTGAACATAGAAGAACCAGGGGTGCTTCCCAGCAAAAAGTAAGTTCTCCGCTGTGGCAAATCCCATTCCGATCATGACAGCATATATTATTCCATCTAATGGTTCGTTGAAGAAGGGTCTTTTGTAAAACAATAATAAGAGTAAGGCTAACTTTAATCCTTCTTCTACAAAGGCTACTTGTATAAAGCATTGATAGAACGTTCGAACTATAGAACTGCTATTCCAAGCGATTAATCTCCCAAGTGCAACAGCGGGTATTATGAGCAAAGTACCTAGAACAAAACTTAGGAGTAAAGCACTCATGGGTTCTGGTTCATACTTGTCCGACCGAATGACGTAAAGGCAAATGAAAACACCAGGTAGAATGGCTAATATATATTGAATCAGGGTCATTAAGGATGTATTTAAAATCCTCTAACAATATAGTGAAAAGCATATTTATACTAAATGGATTAGGTTTATGATTTTGTAAATATATCCTGTTGATTGACAAATTGTCAGTTAAGGCTTAGTGGCATGTTTTTTGGGTTTTTATGAATAAAAAAATTAACAAAGCATGCAAACAGGTAATATTTCTGTACAAACGGAGAATATATTCCCAATCATCAAAAAGTTCTTGTATTCAGATCAAGAAATATTCTTGAGGGAGTTGATCGCTAACGCAGTTGATGCTACTACGAAGGTAAAGACCTTAAGTTCGAAAGGTGAGTTTAAGGGAGAGCTTGGTGATTTAATGATTGAAGTCATATTGGATAAGGATGCAAAGACCTTGACCATAAAAGATGCCGGTATAGGTATGACAGAGGAGGAAGTAAAAACCTATCTAAATCAAGTGGCTTTCTCTTCTGCTAGTGAGTTTTTGGAAAAATATAAAGATGACGCAGGTATTATTGGTCATTTTGGACTAGGTTTCTATTCTGCATTTATGGTCGCAGATGTTGTGGAAGTTCATACGAAGTCTTGGAAAGACAAATCTACTGCAGTAAAGTGGACTTGCGACGGAAATCCAACATACACTTTGGAGGAGATTGATAAAGCAGATCGAGGAACTTCAATTGTATTAAATATCTCAGAGGATAGTGCAGAGTTTCTAGAGGAATCTAGAATTCAAGCATTACTGGATAAATATTGCAAATTCTTACCAGTAGAAATTAAATTTGGAACCAAGACTGAGTTTATAGATGATCCAGAAGCAGCTGAAGATGCTGAGGATAAGCGTAAAGAAGTTACGGTAGATAATATTATAAATAACCCTAATCCAGCTTGGAAGCGTTCACCTGCTGAATTGACAGATGAAGATTACAAATCGTTTTATAATGAATTGTACCCTTTCAGTCAGCCTCCTATGTTTTGGATTCATTTGAATATTGATTTTCCATTCAACTTAACTGGAATCTTGTATTTCCCTAAGATTAAGAATCAGATGGAAATTCAAAAGAACAAGATTCAATTGTACTCCAATCAGGTATTCGTTACAGATGAGGTTAAGGAAATTGTGCCAGAATTTTTAACTCTTTTACACGGTGTTATTGATTCGCCAGATATTCCATTAAATGTATCAAGGTCTTACTTACAGAGTGATTCTAATGTGCGCAAAATCACTGGATACATTACCAAAAAAGTAGCTGATAAATTAGCGGATTTGTATAAAAAAGAACGCGAATCTTATGAGGAGAAGTGGCCTGACTTAGGTGTGTTTGTAAAGTATGGGATGATTACAGAGGATAAGTTCTATGATAAGGCTGTTAAGTTTGCTTTACTTCAAAATACGGAAGAAAAATATGCTACTATTGAGGAGTATATAGAGCAGATAAAACCACTTCAAACAGATAAGAATGATCGTGTGGTTATTTTATATACTAATGATGCTGCAGCTAATGCAGGTTTAATTGCCTCCGCACAAGAAAAATCATATGATGTCTTATTGTTTGATCAAATGATTGATAATCATTTCATTCAACAAGTAGAATCCAAGTTTGATAAGGTGAGTTTCTCTAGAATTGATGCGGATACATTGGACCAATTGATTCAAAAGGATGAGACCGTTGAATCAGTACTTTCTGATGCAGATGTCGAAAAGGTAAAAGGTACTTTTGAAACCATCACAAAAGAGATGGCAGGAGCTACTTTGATCACTAAGGCACTATCCCCTAATGATGCACCAGTTGTTATTACAAAACCTGAATTCATGCGTAGAATGAAGGAGATGCAAATGATGCAAGGGATGGATATGGGTGCTATGGGTGATTTCTATAATGTAGTCATTAATACCAATCATCCATTAATCACAGACAAGTTGTTGAAAGTGAAATCAGAGAAAGAAGCTGGAACATTAGCATCTTACTTAATCAATTTGGCCAAGCTTTCTCAGCAAATGTTAAGTGGACAAGATTTAGCTGCATTCGTTAAAGAAAGTCTAAACAGAATTTAAAAGACTTTCCACAGTATTAGTTTGAAAAAGTAAAGGGCATTTCCAAGTGGAATGCCCTTTTCACATCTAATAATCTAACGACTACGCATGTTCTTTACTAGATTTATTTTAGATGGCTATTGCAAAGCAATACACATAGCCCTTGTATTATCGGATTTTTAGAATGGATTAAGCGGAATAAGCTTGCTTATTAAAATAGTCCATTACTTTTACGCCAGCTCTGATTGATGTCTTAGCTTGCTGAAACTGGAGTACTTGCTTATCCGTGTCCTTATAAATATCAAGTGCCTGTTTCTCTGCAAAGTACATGGCTAGATCACCCATATCTTTAGCAAATTGGTCAGATTTTTGAATGGATTTTAATAAATCAATGACTGCAATTCTAATTAGCTGATACTTGTCAAGGAGAAAGAGTAATGACCTGCTATTTTTGTTTCCTGGTAATTTACCCTGTCTCATCAATTGATCTTGTAAATCTAATTTGTTGATGCCAACTAGTTTATTCCTGTAGCTATACCAATCTTTTTCCTTTCCATTGGATTTAATAAATGCTACTTTATGCTTTTCTTCAGCATCTCTTTGTGCTTGCATGGAACACATGATTGAACCCAATTCAAAGGCAAGCTTGATTTGTTCTTGGTTCAAAGCATTTTGCTGATTATACTTTTTTAAGAATGCATTCAGGTATTGAATGAGTTTCTTTTTTTCTTTGGAAGTCGACCTAAGTGTGATTTGTTTGGCTAACTCAATTCCTAAGTAATAATCAGGAACTATAGAATCCTTCAAGCGACGCTCTGCAAAGTCCTTCATTTTTGTTGGCTTTCGCAGATCATCATCGAATTCATAAAGATCTGCTAGCCATTTTTTACAATGGTTTGGGAACTGCTCCGCTTTGAATCCTAAGGCTCTATGCAGGTGAGAGGCTATTACCACTGCTGTTCCTTTTTTGCTAATTAAAACCTGAATATCCATTGTCATAAAATTGGTGATATTCAAATTTAACAAATTGTTTTAAGTTTTGCAAGTTTTAAAACAATTATATAGCAAACAATTCAGATGCAATTCCATCTGCTTGTAGCCTGGCATCTTTACTTAATCGGTAGGATTCCCCGTCATATATGATTTTATTGCTAAGAATGAACTGTTTTACTTGCTGTTCAAAATAGGTATAAAGAGATGCATCAAATTGTTTTAAGTTTGATTCTTGAAGTCCCCAAATGGTTCTTAAGCCAGTCATGACATACTCATTATAGCGGTCTTTTGTGGAGAGTATTTCTTCTTCGGAGAAGGATTGACCCAGTTCAGTACTTTTAAGGTATAAGCTGTTATTACTCAAATTCCATAATCTACTATTCCCGTTAAATGAGTGGGCACCAGGTCCAATACCCAGATAGGATTTTCCTTTCCAATAATTAGAATTGTGTAAGGCGAAATGACCTTCGAGGGCAAGATTGGATATTTCGTAGGCGATATAACCTTTTTGTGCCGTATAATCTTGCATGAACAGAAATTGTTCACTGGCCAATTCATCGTCTAGAGCAGGACTTTGTCCTGACTTGATTTGATGATGAAGAGCTGTTTTTTCTTCGACTGTTAAGCAATAGGCGGATAAATGGGGAATCTTTAAGTCTGTTAATGTACTCAGGTTTTTCTCCCACTTTTGCATATTACTTAATGGGCTACCATAAATTAAGTCTACACTTAAATTCTCAAAGTCATATTTCCTAGCTAAATCAATACATTGCTTGGCTTCTATTGCAGAGTGAGCCCGGTTCATAAATTTAAGTTCATCTTCAAAAAATGATTGAATCCCGATGCTTAGTCGATTGACCGGACTATCGTTTTGGAGGAAATTCAATAAGGTATGATTAATATCGTCTGGATTGGCTTCTATTGTAATTTCTTGAGCGTTGGCAATATGGTAGTATTGATCCAACGTTTTAAAAATTTGGGTGAGTTCTTTTGGACTTAATATGGAGGGTGTTCCACCGCCTAGGTATATGGTTTCAATTGGGTCTCCAGCTAAGTAGTCGGTTCTATTGGATATCTCCTTACAGATACTATCAACCATCTGTTGTCTGTAGGAAAGATTAGTAGAAAAATGGAAATTACAGTAATTACAAGCCTGCTTACAAAAAGGGATATGTATATATATTCCTGCCAAAATATTGGATATTGAACAGAAATACATAGACCTTGTTATTGAATAGCATTCCTGTGATGATTGATATGCTTACAAAATTAGCTAAATACTTCATTCTTTTACTGATAATTGCTTCTGTGGATCTGTCTGCGCAGATTCAAGTTGTTGGTTTAGATGAATTGGAAGTTTCCATTGAAACTAATATCACTGACTCTACACAAACTGTTTCTTTAATTACCGAAGAGCTGTTGAATGACTTGTATCAAGCCTCGTATTTAGTTGCACAAATCGACTCTATCGTACCTGTAGAAGAAGATACGTTGATTTACGTTTCCTCCGGTCCAAAGATTGAATGGACGATTCCTACAATGGATAGTACCATAGTTGATGTATTGGATACAAGAAGATTTATACGACCTGATTCCATTTGGAAGGCAAATGAATATATAGTATGGAGGTCCAAAGTACTAAATTATTTAGCTGAAAATGGGCATCCATTTGCGGTATTCCAATTGGAGGATATTTTCCTTTCGGGAGATACACTATATTCTCATTTAAGGATTGAAAAGGGGCCATTTGTGCAAGTAGGTAAGATTGAAAGTCATTATGATATTGGGATAAGACCTAACCTATTGGCACAACTGTTAAGGATGCCAGCGGGGACTATGTTTCAGTGGTCAGCCATAAAAGGTTTGGATGAAAAAATAGGGACTCTACCTTATTTAGAGCTTAGTCAACCCTCTCGATTAAGTTTTGAGGA
>CAXQNQ010000173.1:0-16209 GCA_964225135.1 Mesoflavibacter profundi | reverse complement strand
AACATGATATCCGATTGTTCCTCATTTCCTTCAATTTCTATAAATCCTCTCAGCTGCATAACATCGCCTCGACTGAAGAACAATAGCGCTTCAGACTTTAGACCATCTCTTCCTGCTCGTCCAGTCTCTTGATAATATCCTTCAATATTTTTTGGTAAGTCCATGTGTACAACAAATCGCACATTTGATTTATCAATTCCCATACCAAAAGCTACGGTTGCGACTATGATATCTACTTGATCTTTTAAAAAGGCATCTTGATTCGCATCCCGATCTTCTCTTTTCATGCCTGCATGGTAGGGTTTGGCATTAAATCCATACGAACAAAGGTAATTAGCCATTGCTTCGGAAGATTTCCTGGATAAGACATATATTATACCTGCATTACCTTTTTGGGCTTCTAAAAACTCAAGTAATTTGCCCTTAGAATCTTGTTTGGGCTTTACTGTATATTTGATATTTTCCCTATTAAAACTCGAGATAAAAGATTTAGATGTTTTCAGATTAAGACGTTCTAGAATATCAGCTTGTGTTTTACTATCGGCCGTGGCAGTGAGAGCAATAACTGGAACCTGTGGAAAATGTTCTTTCAGTTTAGATAGTTTTCGATATTCGGGACGAAAATCATGTCCCCATTGAGAAATACAATGTGCTTCATCAATGGCAAACAAAGAGATTTTTTGGTCCTTTAATACATTTAGGAAGTATGCTTGATCAGACATTAATCGTTCAGGAGAAAGATATAATAACTTTAGGGCACCACTTTGAAGCTGACTGAAAACAGCTGCTTTTTCTGCATGATCCAAAGTAGAATTGAAATAGGCAGCCGATATTCCATTGATACGAAGTGCATCAACTTGATCCTTCATTAAGGCAATCAATGGCGATATCACTATAGCTGTGCCCTCTAATTCTAATGCTGGAATTTGATAACAAATCGATTTACCTCCTCCTGTTGGCATTAATACAAGACAATCTTGACCAGATATCACCTGACTAATAATGGATTCCTGAAGTGGTCTGAATGAATCGTATCCGAAGTATTTCTTTAAGGTTTGAAGCATTATGAACAATGATTATTCTAACATAACAAAACTTATGCCATTCTCCGTTGAATAATGGATTATTTTATGCATAAATAGCTAAGTCAAGAAGTTGTTTTGCCTATGTTTAAGAATCTTATCTTACCTTATTTTGGTACCATTATGGTTGACAAGTAGTCCAATAAAACATTATAATCGTTAGGTATGCTAATCTTATGCGTGCTAAGAGCCTTTATACTAGGGGACTCATAAGTAGGAATAACCTGCTGAATGACACTAGCAAATTTCTTAGGAGATGCAGTTCCCAAAATAATAGCTAGTTCACCCTCCTGTTTCAAATTTTGATATCCGTAATATCCAACTGCAGCATGGGGATCTAAAACATAGCCTGCTTCCTTATAAAGTTGCTCAATAGTACTCAATGTATCTTCATCAGATACAGACATGCTTGGAAGTAATTCATTGATTTTGTTCCAATCCTGGTTCAACAAATATTGGATACGTGCAAAGTTACTTGGATCACCAACATCCATAGCATTTGACAAGGTCTGTTTGGATGGTACTGCTTGATATTTGCCTGTACAAAGGTATTTAAAGTAGGTATCATTCGCATTGGTGATCGGAATCAATCGTCGAACGGGCAAACCCATCATTTGGGCGATTAAACCCGCTGTTACATTCCCAAAATTACCAGATGGAACTACAAAACAGATAGACGACCTTAAGTCTTTATCAACATCAAAGAAAGCCTTGAAATAATACAGCATTTGAGGTAAAAATCGGGCTACATTAATTGAATTTGCAGAACTCAATTTAATTTTTGACCTTAGGTCATTGTCTCTAAACGCTTGTTTAACAAGGGCTTGGCAGTCATCAAATGTGCCCTCTACTTCAAGTGTATGTATATTGTCTCCAAGACTAGTCATTTGACTCTCTTGGTATTCTGAAACCTTACCTTTGGGGAATAACACATGTACTTGAGTACCAGGTACATTATGAAATCCATTAGCTACAGCAGCGCCAGTATCACCAGAAGTTGCAACTAGAATGTGATTAGTTTCATTTAATGATTTTGAAAAATAAGCTAAAACTCTCGACATAAATCTAGCACCAACATCTTTAAATGCTTCTGTTGGTCCATGAAACAATTCTAAACAATAGGTATTAGGTTTAATCTGAATCAAGGGCAGTTCAAAGTTGAGCGTTTCAGAAAGTATTTCTTTCAATTTTTGTTCTGGAATACATTCGCCTACAAAAGGTTTCATAACCTCTAAGGCTATATCTATATCAAATGTTTCAGCCTCGAAAATTCTTTTATTTAAAGATGGAATTTGCGTGGGGACATACAATCCATTATTACTCGCTAAACCATTCAGTGTAGCTGTTTTAAAATCAACTTGCTCTGTATTATTATTTGTACTAGTGTAAATCATGTTTAAATAATATGGGCGCCAGTATCCTCTTTTAGGTGTTCAACAAAGCTGAAATTCTCAATACCATTATTATGTAATAAAGCTTTTAATTGGCTTACAATTTCTAATGCTATACCCTCATTATTTGTGAGTGCATATACAGTAGGTCCTGATCCTGAAATGCCAAAGTTTAGAGCACCTAATTCTAGAGCTTTCGACTTCATTTCATCAAAAAGTGGAATTAAGTCTTTCCTTCCTGGTTCGGCTACATAATCAACCATACTTTGTGCCATTAAGCTTATATCTTCCTCATACAGAGCTTTAATAAACGCAGCCATAGAAGAAACCTGTTGCGTCAACAAGCTAGTCGAAACCGCTTTAGGTACCTTTGATCTACTAATAGCAGTTTTTACTTCCACATTTGGAAAAATGGTAGCCATAAAAAGTCCTTTTGGAATTGGAAGTTGTAAAATATCTAATGGATCATATGACTTTACCATGGTTAAGCCGCCAAATAAACATGGAGCTACATTATCAGCATGTCGTGCACCACAAGCAAGGAATTCTCCTTCCAAAGCAAAATCTAATAGATCAACTTGATCAAAAGGTTGATTTAATAGTGCATTATAAGCAACTGCTGCAGCAACTGAACTCGCAGAACTTGACCCTAAACCACTACCTGGTTGGAAACCCTTTTTTATGGTAATATTGACTCCTGGACCATCTGTATTGACTTGCATCGCTTGTATTACAACTCCACATACATTTTTATCCTTATCCATACTTAAACCTTCAGCTCCTTGGATGTCAATAATCTCAATTTGCTTATCTACTCGTTCCTCTAATTCTACAATATCTCCTATACTACTTAGGGCTAGTCCAAGTATATCATAACCTACCGAAAGATTGGAATAAGAAGCTGGTGCAAATGCTTTTACAGTTCTAGCCATTATTTATTAACGATTAACATTAAGTCAGAGAAAACACCAGAGGCCGTAATTTCAGCTCCTGCCCCTGCCCCTTTAATAATTAGAGGTTGTGCCTTATATCTATCTGAATGTATCAAAAATATATTATCCTTCCCATTTAAATGGTAAAAAGGATGTTCCCTATCTACTGCTTCTAATCCAAAAGAAGCTTTTCCATCTTCAAAACTTGCCACTACTTTTAATCGCTTCCCCTCTCCTTTAGCTGTATCATATAACTGCTTAAAGTGTGCCTCATGAGCTAGAAGTAAATCAAATAATTGATCGGCATTGGATCCGTCTAAACAGGCTTCAGGTAAAAAACTGTTATTTTCAACCTGATCAAACTCCAAATCAAGTCCACTTTCTCGGGCTAGGATCAAAATTTTGCGAATAGCATCGGTGCCACTCAAGTCAATCAATGGATTAGGCTCAGTAAACCCAAGGGTTTTTGCATCATTTACAACTTCAGCAAATGGTTTAGATCCATCATACGCATTGAAAATATAATTAAGGCTACCTGATAAAACGGCTTTTACAGCATGTATTTTATCACCACTGAGTACTAGGTCTTGAATAGATTTGATAACAGGTAATGCTGCACCTACACAAGTCTCATATTTGAATTGTAAAACCTGGTCTTTAGCTAGGTCAACAAGTAACTTATATTCTTCATACGGACCACTACAAGCTATTTTGTTACAGGTCACTATACTTGCCCCCGCTCTCAAAACAGATTCATAGAATGAACTGACATAATCCGATGCCGTATTATCAATAAAAATGGCATTCCGTAAGTTATCTGATTTGATTTTTGAAACAATGGCTTCAAATCCCTTATATGCTTCACCTTCTTCCTGTAATACCTGCTCTAAATCCTGAACTGATTCTACTTGGTTATGAATATACTTTTTGCTATCACAAACTAATACAGGAATCAACTCTAGGTTGAAGCTATCTAATAAGTATTGCTTTTGACGATCTAACAACTGCAAGAATTCACCTCCCACATTTCCTTTTCCAGCAATATACAAATGCACTTTCTTGGTATTAGCAGAGAAAAATGCTTCATGTAAAACATTAACCGCCTTATCCTCTACATCTTTGTGTACCACTAAGGATATATTCCGTTCGGATGCACCTTGTGCTATCGCTTTGATATTAATTCCATTTTCACCTAATACGGAAAAAACTCTACCACTCAATCCTATCTTATTTATCATTCGATCTCCTATTACAGCAATTATGGAGTATTGGTCATCCATTTGTATTTCATTCAAAATACCGGAATGAATTTCAGCGCTAAACATATGATTTAAAGCCTCTTTAGCTAGACTTAATTCTTCTTCTTTAATGCCTATACATATGCTCTGCTCCGAACAGCATTGAGTAATCATAATTGCATTGACGTTGGCTGTTTCTAGTCCTTCGAAGACCCTTCTAGCTAAGCCTTTTCGATGGGCCATTCCAGTCCCAGAAATATTTAGAAGGCCAATACCATTTAAAGCACTTACTCCTTTGATAAAATCCCCTTGATCCTCTTTTTGATTATTAATAAATGTTCCAGGAGCATCAGGTGAAAAAGTATTTTTCAATACTAATGGAATCTGATGGTCAACCAATGGTTTTATAGTGGGCGGATACAATACTTTAGCTCCAAAATAGGACAATTCAAATGCTTCCTCATAGGTCAGTTTATTAATCTGAGTAGCACTTTTAACAATCTTTGGATTAGCACTCAGCATGCCATCCACATCAGACCAAATCTCCAATCTTTCTGCCTGAATAGCTGCTGCTATAATCGCTGAAGAGTAATCACTACCACCCCTTCCTAGTGTTACAATTTCACCCTTGTGATTACAACCAATAAAACCTGGTGCAATGAAGTTTCTTTCTAATTTAATAAATGATTGAATGTTGGAATAGCTCTGTTCTTTATCTAAGGTGGCTACTTGATAGGTGCCATTAGCGATAATCTTTTCCTGGCTTGGAAAATAATTAAAAGCTAAGCCGAGTACATTGAAATATTCTAAAATAATTTTAGACGAAAGTTGTTCGCCAAAACTCATCATAAGTGCAGTAATACGCCCTGTTGATTCTCCTAAAGCATGAACACCTACACATATGCTACAAACTTTTTCAAAAACTTCATTTATGTAATCAAAAAGGTCTTTATTGGTGCAGCCTAACTGAGATGCAACCTCGATATGTCTTAATTTGACTCTTTCAATATATTCATATGGAATCTCTTGTATGCTGGATTCAAGTATGGTCAACAAATCATCCGTCACTCCCCCGAGCGCTGAAACCACAACTGTTTTGGGCTCAGAATTTTGTTGGATTATTTGGGCAACATTTTTGATGTTTTCAGCAGAGGCAACACTACTACCTCCAAATTTCATTACAATCATAAGGCTTTCAGAATCAATTATTAAGCATATAAAATATGTTTATTTTTATTGATTGACCACATTTTCTGCTCATTCGTAAGCCAATTGATATTTTTTTAATTCAGTAGAAGGTCTATTGCCTTATTACCATTATCTTATCTTTGCAAATCAGATAATAAATGTATTGGTGATTTATGAGATTTGAGGATTACAATATTAGATCGGAAATTAAGCGAGGAATTGATCAGCTAGGATTAAAAAAGCCTACGGACATTCAATATAAAGCCATTCCAAACATCTTGAATGGAGAGGATGTATTAGCTATTGCACAGACTGGAACAGGAAAGACTGCTGCTTTCGCTATCCCACTTTTAAGCATTTTATCTCGTAAAAAACGGAGAGAAAGAGGTGATGGAATTCGTGCTATAGTTATGGCACCTACCCATGAACTAGCGCTTCAAATCAATCAGGTGATAAATGCTATAGGAAAATACACGAAGCTAAAAAGTATTTGTCTAGTTGGTGGTGTGGAGCAAGATCCACAGATTAAATTACTTCAAGCTGGAGGGGATATTTTAGTGTGCACGCCTGGAAGACTTTTTGATTTACACCACCAAGGTTATGTGCAGCTAAAACGTTGTGAAATATTAGTTTTGGACGAGGCCGATCATATGCTTGATCGTGGTTTTAAAAAGGATATAGATGATTTGTTGCGATTTTTACCAAGACAAAGACAAACCTTATTCTTCTCTGCAACAATCAACCCAGAGATTAAAAAACTAGCTTATTCTTTAGTACAAAATCCTATTCGCATTCAAATTTCTCCTAAAGATCCTATTTCTAAAAATGTAGATCACGCCGTTTGCTTTATCGAAATGGATGATAAGCGATTTTTTTTAGAACGATTTTATAATGAGCATCAATCCAAAAAAATCTTAGCTTTTGTACGTACGAAAGTAAGAGCAGAACGTGTGGTTAAAGCTATGGAAAGAGTTGGGATAAAAGCCATTTCTATACACGGCGATAAGGTTCAGAAAGAAAGATCAGCAGCATTAGATGCTTTTATTAAAAACGAAATAAACCTATTAATCGCTACTGATGTCAGCGCTAGAGGAATTGATATTCCTGGGGTTGAATTTGTTATTAATTATGATTTGCCCGAACAAGCAGAAAATTATGTCCACCGAATTGGCCGTACAGGAAGAGGTAAGTCAAGGGGGCAAGCTATTTCCTTTTGCAGTAGTTCAGAAAAACAACTCTTAGAAGACATCGAAGCATATACTAATCAACAAATCAAAGAATTGACTTTGGACAAGGCAGAATATCTACAAACCATTGATTTGGCCGTTGGTAACAGTAAACGCTTAAATGATATATTATCTGAAATAGAGGAAATAGAAGAATTTAGAAGGAAGAAAAAGAAATCAAAAAAATAATTAATTTAGACAAAGTTTAATCATTATAACATTATGCGATTTATCTACTTATTACTTTTCACTTCTTTATTAGTTGCCTGCGAATCATCTGTTGAAATGTCAGAATTAATGTACCAAAATGGTACTTATTTGCTGAAATCTACCGAAAAGCCTTATTCAGGAATAGTTACTGGATTGGAGTCGGGGGAAATAATTAAAGGCGTTAAACAAGGTGTTTGGGTAGGATATACTTCCGAAGGTGCAAAAGTAGAGGAAGGAACTTATACCGATGGCTATAAAACTGGTCCATGGAAAATTTTTCATGAACATGGTGAAATTTGGAAGCAAGGATCCTATGATGCTAGAGGCCTTCGTACCGGCGAATGGTCTACTTTTGATAAAGAGGGTAAAATGTTGATCAAGGGTAATTTTCAACAGGACATTCAAGAAGGTATTTGGGAGTATTATCATCTATCAGGCTCCGTGAGAGCTAAAGGTAATATGTCTGGAGGGAAAAGAAATGGTGAATGGGTTAAGCTCGATGAAGAGGGCAAACAATTGGAATCAAAACTTTGGAATATGGGTGTAGATACTTTAACTGAAAATCAATAAATACCTAGATATGAAACATTTTATCTTTTGTTGTCTAATTACATTAGCTTCATTTGCTTGTTCAAACGAAGCAGATTCTACCTCAAATAATAATGACAATTATGCCTATACCGCGGCCTATATTTGTCCAATGCATTGTGAAGGAAGTGGCTCATCTGAACCTGGAAATTGTCCAGTATGTAAGATGGAATATGTGAAGAATGAGAAGAATGAATCCACTACTACTCCTTCCGAACAGGAATCTGAAACAGAAACAGATAATACCAATTCTGAGACCGAGAACCTAAAGACACTAATTACTTGAAAAAAGCGCTAATATTCTTAGCGCTTTTTTAATATATCCATTCATCAATATAGGCTTTAAAGATTATTGTTAAGTTTTCAGCGTCAGTTAATGCCCTGTGCTGATCGCCTTCGAATTCAAATCCCTCCTTTTCCAATACATATTTTAATCCATGGTTTCTCCTGAGTCTATTTATTTTATGATATTGATTCTTTAAATCAATATAACATTCATTGATCCACTCGTAATCCAAATCATGATACTTACAATCTGCAACTAGCTGAAAACGATCAAAATCCCCCCAAGAGCATAAGATGTAATCTTTATCAAATTCATCAATCCAATCTATGAATTCTTCAAAAACAATAGGGAAAGTTAGGCTGCGATTTACCTCTTCTTGAGAAATAGAAGTTAGGTCTAAACAATAACCGGATAAATTTTTGTGAATGATTGGACGAACTAAGCTTTGAAAACGCCCAATTTCATCTCCATATTCGTCCAAAGCAATAGCTCCTATCTCAATAGTTTCTTGAGTCATGTGTGCAGGTCTATTTGCCCAACAAGTAGCCTCTAAGTCATAGATAATGTAAATCACAAGTAGCTTTTTCTATATATCTTGAACATCGGCATTAGACTCTGGTTCAATTTTATCTAATTTTTGATGTAATAAGCTAATCTCTTGACTGAGGATATCTATTTTCTCTTCTAGCTTTTTATTATTATCCATAGTCATTTCGTCAACAAAAATGGCATTAGCCAAGGACATACCTAACATACCTCCAGAAATAACTACTATAACAAAGAAAAATCGAGTAGACCAAGCACATATGTTTGTAATTCCCTCTTCCATCCCTTCAGCCTCTATTCGTTCTACTAAGAGCCTTGGAATTTCATTCCAACCTTCTATAGTGAAAGATTGGAAAATGGAATAGAAAGACAACAAAGGATTCCCAAAATATTCGGGTGCCAACTCCCTAAAAAATTGACAAGCCAATAGTGCAAACAAAAAATTGAGTGTAATTAAGGCAAAAAACACAAAAACAGAAGATTTAAGTGCTCTTCTTAAACCTGAAAATATAGTATCAATCCTCGGGATAAATTCAAAAAATCGAATCACTCGGAATATCCGAAGTAATCTAAAGGCGACTAAAACACTTACTTCGGCTGTTGGGTAAAATGAATGAAAAATGGCTGGAATCGATAAAAAAATGATCAAACTTTCAAATTTATTCCAATTATTGGCCCAAAATTTACGGAAACCGAGATTATTTATTTTGTAGTAAATCTCCAATACAAAGATCAAAACAAAAAAGTGATCTATAAATACTAGTACTTTAGAAGTTCTGTAGGATGGAAAATATAACAAGGCAATGATCAAGGCATTGACAAGGATCAGAACAAAAATATTACGTTCATTCAGTAAGATCCTTCTTAACATGTAGCTGCAGTTTTATTATATATTAATTCCTTCCAACCTATTGTAATAATAAAACAATAAATGGAAATTTTTGGAACGAAGCATGCCTTCTTTATCTAGGTATAATGGATGCTCTACATGAAAACTATTTAAGTTGGCAATACCCCTCGAAATAATGTCATCGTAAGCCTCTCCTTTAAGATCCTCTGAAAGCTGAACACTTGTTGTTGGATTATTCCTGATATGGGTTAATCGATCAATTAATGCTTGCTTGAAAACAGCATAAGGTATGCCATAATCTTCGACAGGTAATCTCAAGAATCCATATAAATCTAATTCATTGTTCAACTCCCTAAAGCAATCAAAAGCGACTCTTGCTACTAGTTGTGAATTTAAAATAATACTTTCTGCATGATAGCGCTCTACAATTGTGCTGGCTAGTAATTGAGTATATTGATTTTCTCTTTGCTTATCATATACAATCTTTCCTTCTCTTTTGAAATAGCCGTCTAATTCAATGATGTGCCCATTTTTATCTATGCTATCCCCTGCTTCATTTACAAAATTACCAAAGACATCAAGTGGCCTTCCAAAGGATACTGTAATAGCAGAACCATTTTTGAAAATCTTCCAAGCAAAATTTAAAATCTTCCTAAGGGAAAACTTTTCCTTAGATCTAAAGTACATCTCCTTCCCCGTTTTCCGAAGAAATTCATGGATCATGAATCGAGCTTCTAAAACATTGTGATAACCTAGTACTACAGGTATTACGAAGATTTTATCAGATTGTTGATGCTCTATTTTGTATCGTTGAGCTTCAATTATTGTGCCTAACAAACCCAACTTAAGTCTAGACTCCATTGCTCCTGATCTTGATCTAGTTCCACCAGGGAAAAACAGGGTATTTGTGCCTTTTTGAATAGTAATTCTAGACATCACCTTCAGCACTTCTAAATATATTACATTCTTTTTACGACGATCTAATCGATAGGCACCCAACTTATTCATAAAATAAGCTACAATACCACTATTGAATAAATTTAAGCCGGCCCCATAAGAAAATGCTGGTAAACCTAGCGCTTGATCAATAACATAACCAATTAGTATCGAATCTAAGTTGCTAAAGTGATTGGGAACCATAATTATAGTTCCTTTCTTTGCTAATTCCCTAACATGATCTACCTCACCTGCTGCTACAAGGCGTTCGTATAAATGATGATCTGAATTATAAAAACGCTTAAAGTGCTTACTAGCTGCAGAATTAAGTAATCTAGAGAAGAAGAAAGTCAAAAATACACGTGCGAATCTAAAAGTTTTGGGTTTGAAACTTCCTACTATTTCTCCTGCATATCTATGGATAACTCTATTCAGCAGTTTTTTTAAAGCCAAAAAATTTTCCTCTTGATCACCATCATATAATTTGATTTCTTTTTGAAGTTTCGACCAGAAGATTTTGTCATCATTTGGATCTACCTTCCATGGATAATTTTTAATCCGTATTAATTCACTATATGAAGTCTTGGCGAGTAAAGAGAATAATTCTTCTTGCTCTAATTGCTCAAAGCTTTTTTTCGTTTCGTTTACTATTTCTTCTATAAATCCATTTCGATCGGCATGTAATTGGTAAATGGGCCAATTTTTTATATTTGGAATTAATTGAGGCTTAGGTGCAATTATCTTCTTCCTTTTCTTCTTCATATCAAAACAACTTTAGTGATAATCGTTAAAGACTCTGTTAGCGTCAGTAATAATTTGTAATATCTCTTCCCTTCCCATCTTTGTAAGGGCTGAAGTTAAGACCATAGGTGGTAAATCTTCCCAGGATTCCAGTAATGATTGCTGGAAAGATTCTACATGTTGATTGACTATGTTTTCTTTTGCCTTATCAGCTTTCGTTAGGATTAATACAAACGGTAATCCGCAAGAACCCAACCAATTGATAAAATCTAAATCGATTTGTTGAACAGGAACACTTATATCTACAAGTTGAAAAATACAACTGATGGTAGTTCTAGTTCTGAGATAGGTGCGAACCATATTATCCCATGATCCACGCATTTTCTTGGACACCTTTGCATAGCCATATCCTGGAAGATCTACTAAATACCAATACTCATCAATCAAAAAGAAATTTATGGATTGCGTTTTACCGGGCTGCTTAGACACTCTGGCTAATGCATTTCTATTGGTGAGTGCATTGATGAATGAAGATTTACCCACATTGGAACGACCAATAAAGGCATATTCAGGTTTATCATCGACCGGACATTTATCTGCACTTGGAAAACTTCCTATAAATTCAATTTGCTTCATATCTCTTCTTCCTAAAGTGCAAAAATACGCTCTATTTGATTATTACCATAAATATTAAGGTCTTTTACCCCAATCAACACAAATAAAAAAAATCAGCTTTAATTAATGCCCTAAACATTAACAAAATTTTATGCGCCTTTAAACAAGAAATTTAAAAGGCTAGCGTTATATAAATCAAATCAAAACCTTAAACGATGTTGAAGAATATTTTTGTTGCCCTATCACTTATAATCCTTTCAACTACACTTAATGCTCAATTCTCAGCAGGGATTAAAGGAGGATTACACAATAGCTTGGTAAATGATGGACAAGCTTATACATTTAATGCTGAAGGCGTTGAAGCTTTGAGATTAGAATTTAGTGAGGCGCTATACTCTTTTCACGGAGGCTTATATGCACAAGCACAATTGGGTAAACTAATTATAAGACCTGAATTGGTTTACAGCAGCAATAAACATGCCTTTTTAATAGAGGACCTAAAAAATATGAATAGTCCACAAATAGTGGAAGAATCATACCAACAACTAGATATTCCGGTCTTATTGGGTACTAAATTTGGCTTTGTGCGATTGAATGCAGGTCCTGTAGGGCATCTGCATTTAAATGACACTTCAGATTTGGTGGACTTTGAAGGCTATTCGAGTAAGTTTAAAGAAATGACCTATGGTTGGCAATGTGGTATCGGCTTTGACATCAAACGATTCTCGTTGGATTTAAGATATGAAGGTAATTTCAATAAATTTGGAGATCATATTACTATCGGTGAAACGGACTTTAATTTTGATAGTCAAGCCAATAGATTCCTCGCTTCTGTAGGATTCTCCTTCTAAAAAAAAGCTGGATTTAAATCCAGCTTTTTTTTTGATACAACCCTTCTTAAATTTATAGACTCTTTAATAAAATTTTCTAAAACAAAATCATGTCTGAAGCATCAGGTACTGAATTCGACTTAGTTGAGGCTTGTCTCCAAGGCAATGCCGCTGCTCAGCGAAAATTATTTGATAAATATAAAGATGCCATGTTTACGCTATGTTATAGAATAGCTGGTGACTTTGATCTTGCTGCAGATATTTTGCAAGAAGCTTTTATCAAGGTATTTCGTGGATTGAAAGGCTTTAGAAGGGAATCAACTTTAGGCGCTTGGATCAAGACTATAGTTATTCGGACTGCTTATCAAGCCGTGAAAAAGCAAAAAATGTTTTTTGAACCTATAGAAAATGTAGGGGAAAATGATGTGGTAGAATGGGGCGACTTTCTACAAGCTGAATATTTAGAAAAAGCTATAAATACCCTACCCGATGGATATCGAGTAGTGTTTACTATGATAGAAATTGAGGGATATGCACATAAAGAAGTTGCAGAAATGCTTGGTATTTCTGTAGGTACATCTAAATCCCAATTATTCTATGCTAAAAAGAAACTTCGTGAAATATTAAAGAACCTAGTTTAATGTTTTGTTATGAAAGAAGTCAATAAAGATAAATTAATTGAAGGTTTGCAAAATCTGCCTAGCTATAAGGCGCCAGATTCGGTTTGGGAGGGTATTTCCAACAAACTAAATCAGGACCCTGTGCTTGCAGAAGCTTTGTCAAATCTACCTACTTATCCAGCTCCTGATAGGGTTTGGAATGCTATTGAGGATGAATTGCATAAGCCTGTTAAAAGGATAAACTTAAACTTTATATCTCGAATGGCGGCTGCCCTATTATTTTTAATAGTAGCTATAGCAGCCGTTCAGAATGTGTTTAAATCTAGCGGTGACCCGTTGGCGAAATTGGATGTTCAAATCCAGGAAGAAAAGGTTGATGAGCAATTATTAGCTCAATTACAGCATGATGATAATATGGAGTTTGAACAAGTACTCAAACTGTGTGATAATATGGAATTCATCTGTACTAGACCAAGAGTTTCAAAGCTAAAAGCAGATCTTTTGGAATTGAATAATGCCAAACAGCAACTTAAACAAGCTTTAGGTGAATATGGTACCGAGGTATATCTAATCAATCAATTGAAAGCCATTGAATTCGAACAAACCAAATTGATCAAACAACTAACCCACTTTTTAACATAAGGAAATATGAAAAACCTAGTAAAAAAATTCATAGTATACCACCTTGGGATATTCCTTGCAATAATGATTAGCGGGTTATTTAATCATGTTTATGGACAAACCACATTGAAAGTGGCCTCCAAAAGTTTGACGGAACAATTCGCCTATTTACCTGGAATGGAAGTCAATGTCGAAGGTCAAAAAGCGGAAATAGTAATTGAGACCTGGGATGAAAATCGAGTTGAAATACTGATTGATTTTATTTCGAAACACCCATCTGAAATGGTGGCTAGAAAAGACCTAGATGCTATTCGATATAGTTTCAAGACCATTGGGAATAAGGTCTATTTTAGGAATTTTATTAAAAAAGATGATGGTTCAGAACCACAAGCTCAACTTAAAGCCATATACACCATTAGGTTACCTAATGTATGTCCTGTTTATGTGAAAAATCAATTTGGTTCTACGCATGCAACTGCTTTAACTAAAGCCTTTACATTAAATTCTGAGTTTTCTGAGATCGTTTTAGATAATTTGAAGGGAGATATTGATATCAGGTCTAAATATGGAGATATAGTTGGTAATGGTATACATGGTCAGGTACAAATGAATGCTAGACGTGCAGACATAACGCTTACAGATATTAGTGGAGACTTCAATATCTATACCGCCTTTGGTATAGTGAAATTATTCACAGATCATAAGTTGCTAAATTCCCTAAATATTGATGGAGAACAGTCCGATGTCTATATTTTCGATCCACTACCATCAGCATACGGATATGAACTTACTGCACATTATGGAAGTATTACTACTCCTAGAGATTTGAAATTTAATTATCTGGAGAATAATCAGACCATTCAAAAAGCAGTCTTTCTACCTACGAAGGAAATGGCAAGTATTTCCATTAATATAACCTTCGGCGATATAGTAATTCGCAACCCTTAATCATGGTCTAACCAATCTTTGCACCTAGAGACAGCTTTTTGCCACCCATGTAAGCGTTGCTTACGTTCTTTCGTACTCATTTGGGGTTTAAAAATGGTGTCATTTGCACTGCTTGCTATGAGGGTTTCTTTCGACCAAAATCCCAATGTTAATCCAGCTAAAAAGGCAACGCCCAAAGCGGTTGATTCTGTGTACTGGGGTCTAACAACTTTAGTATTTAATATATCTGCCTGAAATTGCATTAGCAAATTATTTACCGAAGCTCCTCCATCTACTCTAATACTATCTAATTGAAGTGCACTATCTTTTATCATACACCTCAACACGTCGGCACTTTGATAGGCTAACGATTCTAATGTTGCTCTAATTAGGTGACTCTTTTCAGTACTACGCTCCAAACCAAATATGCCTCCCCTAGCATACATATCCCAATAAGGCGCTCCTAATCCTGTAAATGCTGGAACGACGTATACACCAGAGGATTCTTCTACCTTCATAGCATAAAACTCAGAATCAGGTGAATCATCAATTAACTTAAGTCCATCTCGAAGCCATTGAATAGCTGCCCCAGCAATAAAAACACTCCCCTCTAAAGCATACACAGGTTGCTCGCCTTCTAATTGCCATGCAATGGTGCTAATTAAACCTGATACAGATTTTATCCTGCTGGTTCCTGTATTCATTAGCATAAAACAGCCGGTTCCATAGGTGTTTTTTACGGATCCAGATTTGAAACAAAGCTGTCCAAAAAGGGATGCTTGTTGGTCTCCTAATACGGCCAAAATAGGTATAGGACTACCAATAATAGTAGAATTTAAATGACCAAAGTTGGCATTGGATGCTTTTACTTCAGGAAGTATAGCTAATGGAATATTGAAAATCTCTAATAATTTTTGGTCCCAACCATGTTTATTAATGTTATACAACATGGTCCTGCTTGCATTGGAAGGATCTGTATAATGATTGCCTGTCAGCTTGTATATAAGCCAACTATCTATGGTTCCTGCACAAAGGTTGCCTTCTTCGATCAGTTCATCAACGCCAGGAGTATGCTCTAATAACCATTTTATTTTAGAAGCAGAAAAATAGGCATCTATGACTAAACCAGTTTGAGATTGAATATACTTTTGATGAGCAGACTGAGTCAATTGGTCACAGAAATCTGCCGTTCTTCTGTCTTGCCAAACTATGGCTTTAGATAAGGGTTTACCAGTTTTTTTATTCCATAACAAACATGTTTCTCGTTGATTTGTTATGCCGATACCAGCAATATCAGTCGGTTTGATGGATTGCTCAGCTAATAATTGTTGAAAGGTGCTGATTTGAGTTTCCCAAATCTCAGTTGCATCATGTTCAACATA
>CAXQNQ010000172.1:0-11965 GCA_964225135.1 Mesoflavibacter profundi | reverse complement strand
AAAAGATAACGGACGTGGTATTCCTGTAGGAATGCATGCCAAACTAAAGAAATCAGCCCTAGAAGTAGTAATGACAGTACTTCACGCAGGTGGTAAATTTGATAAGGATACCTACAAAGTATCTGGTGGTCTTCACGGTGTAGGGGTTTCTTGTGTGAATGCGCTTTCGGCTGACTTAAGAGCAGAAGTTCATAGAGACGGTAAAATATACGAACAAGAATATAAGCAAGGAAAGCCGCAATATGATGTGCGAGAAATCGGTACCTCTGATATAACAGGAACAATCGTAACATTTAGGCCAGATCCAGAAATACTCGAGACAATAGTGTATCAATTTGATATCTTGGCAACTCGTATGCGTGAGCTTTCATACTTGAATCAAGGTCTTACGCTTGTCATGAAAGACGAACGTGAAACAGATGACAAAGGCAATTTCCGTACTGAAACCTTTTATTCTGAAGGTGGACTATCTGAATATGTAAATTACTTAGATGAGTCACGCACCAACTTGATGGAAAACCCTATTCACGTTAAAGGAAAGGAAGAAAATGTTGAGGTCGAAGTTGCCATGCAATACAATACATCCTATTCTGAAAACTTGTATTCTTTTGTAAATAATATCAATACAAGAGAGGGCGGTACCCACGTAAATGGCTTTAAAAGAGCAATAAACCGTTTGTTCAAAACGTATGGGGAGCAGGAAGGATTCTTTAAAAAACTAAAATTCCAGATCTCTGGAGAGGATTTCAGAGAAGGTCTAACAGCTATAGTATCTGTTAAAGTACCGGAACCTCAGTTCAAGGGTCAAACTAAAGGAGAGCTTGGTAACTCCGAAGTTACCGGAATCGTATCCAGAGTAGTAGGTGATATTCTAAAACATTGGTTAGAGGAAAATCCATTACAAGCCAAAAAGATTATTGATAAAGTAATCATTGCTGCAACAGCAAGACATGCTGCACGCAAGGCTAGGGAAATGGTACAAAGAAAAAACGTACTTACTGGCTCCGGTCTTCCAGGTAAACTAGCCGATTGTACCTCTAAGAATCCTGAGGAATGTGAAATCTACCTGGTGGAGGGAGATTCAGCAGGAGGTACAGCTAAGCAAGGTAGAGACAGACACTTTATGGCCATTCTTCCACTTCGTGGTAAAATATTGAATGTCGAAAAAGCCATGGAGCATAAGATCTATGAAAATGAGGAGATCAAGAATATGTTTACTGCTCTAGGTGTTCGGATTGTCGAAAATGACCTAGGAGAACGAGTATTGAATATAGATAATTTAAGATACCACAAAATTATCATCATGTGTGATGCCGATGTCGATGGATCTCACATTACAACTTTAATCTTGACCTTCTTCTTCCGCTACATGAGGCCACTCATTGAAGCGGGATACATCTATGTAGCTCAACCACCATTATATATGGTGAAAAAAGGGAAACAATTCCGTTATTGTTGGAATGATGAGGAAAGAGAAGAAGCTATTGCAGCTTATACAGGAGGAAAAGAAGATACTAGTAATGTAAAAGTTCAACGATACAAAGGTCTTGGTGAGATGAATGCTGATCAACTTTGGGAAACGACCATGGATCCAGATACTCGAATCATCAAACAAGTTCAAATTGATGATGCATTCGAAAGTGATCGCATCTTCTCCATGTTGATGGGAGATGAAGTCCCTCCTAGACGGGCATTTATAGAAGCTAATGCAAAATATGCTAATGTAGATGCATAAAGAAAGCTCCGAAGAAATTCGGAGCTTTTTTTCTTTCAA
The DNA here is from genome assembly GCA_964225135.1 of Mesoflavibacter profundi. Lineage (GTDB taxonomy): Bacteria > Bacteroidota > Bacteroidia > Chitinophagales > Saprospiraceae > AM-2324. The sequence goes on along the minus strand of CAXQNQ010000172.1, from coordinate 10,191 downwards.
TAATATAGTCTCAGTAAAAGTCCATATAGATGATGGTCAGCCCCCTTTTCCTCTATTTTGTATAAATAAGGACCAAAAAAAGTCGAAAAAATATTGTATGATATTTTTTTAAATACTTAATAATCAATCAATTATCGAATCTAATTAACCAAAAACAGGTAGATATAAACCAAAAAAAGAACAAAAGTAGCTTTAGTAAGATTTTTAAAAAACAACTATAGATAATCCATTTAACTTGCCTTTGTCTTGTTGACTCGCCTTGACGCTCTTCAAACTATAACAAACCTTACAATAGATATTTTGCCAAAAATTACCATAAAGAATGAAGTTTTCATTTTTTGGTTAGTTTGCGGATATTCTAACAAAACTATACTGATAAACACCAATATTTCAGACCTAACAGTTTTGAACTGAATATCTAAAAAGTTTTTAATGGTTAATGATGTCGCCGCGGTCAAACAACCGCGGCTTTTTTATTTTAAAAAATTGGATCGATGAAAAAATTATACTCTTTACTAGTTTGTACCTTTCTTATGGTATTTCAAAGTTTTACCCAGTCTCCAGGAGGAGTGGGAGCTAACTTAACAGCATGGTTCAAAGCCAATACAGGCGTAACACAATCTTCAGCAAGTGTTTCCAACTGGGCTTCGACAGATGCAGGAGTTGACCTTGCGAATGCTACTATGGCAGAACAACCCACTTATAATAGTGGAGCATCGGATAGACTTTTCAATTACAACGATTACATTTCCTTCGACGGAACCGATGACTACTTGATTGATTTAACAAGTCCTGACTTAATATCGCACTTGAATGGAGGCGCAGTTTTTATCATCAGCAAACCTTCAGAAACTACTCCAATAATAAAAATTAATGATTACAATAGTGCCACAGAATATGCCGCAGCTATGATTAATGGTAATAGAGTAGGCGTAAGTATTTATAATGGAACATTAAGTGAATGGCGATCTTTAACATCTTATTTGGTCAATGCTGCTCAACAATATGAAACAACTCTTAGAATGACCCATATCTCTAGCACAGCAAATTGGGCAATAAATGGGGAAGAAGAAACAACACCTTGGGTAACAGACAATGGAGCAGCTAGTACAACCAATAATGGTTTATTTCTGTCGGTAGATTCTTACTCCTCACCAGTGAATTTTACAGAAATGGATGTAGCAGAGATTTCCGTTTACGATAATAATCTCACTGGAACAGAAATTGAAAAAATCACTTCATACTATTGTTTAAAATATGGTATTACTAAAGGAGTATTAAACACAGGTGCAGGAGAAGATTACATAGATTCTAATGGGACTACCTTCTGGGATGCAACCAGCAATTCAGGTTATAACTATTATGTGATAGGAGTTGGTCGTGATGATAATTCTGGTTTGGCAGTTTATGAATCTGAGACTATTCATGGTGTAAATGATGTTTCAAGTGTTTATTCAGATATTGTGAAATTAGATGATGCCAATAATACTTTTGATAACGACCGGGAATTCTTTATGGTCGGATCCAATAATGGGGCACTCAATGCTACTGAACAAGATCCGCCGGTAAATGCAGCAGGTACATCGATCGAAGGTATTTTTAATCGGGCCTGGAAAATTGAACATAACCTAAATGCGACTAATGGTGCTATTAACTTCATATTAGATATAAGCAGTGTCCCTAATAATAGCCCTACGTCAAATATCCGATTCCTATTTGATGCTGATGGGGACTTTACTGCTGGGTCTACAGCATCTGCAGTTACAGATTTGGGAGGTGGACTTATTCAGGTAGCATTAGATCCTACAACTGTTGCCTCAGGTTCATATATAACTATTGGCACCATTGACTATGCAGCAACTGCACTTCCAGTCGAATTAGTAAACTTTGATTTAGTAGAAAAAAATAACAGTAACTACTTAGTATGGACATCAAGTTCAGAAGAGGATTTTTACGCTTACCAAGTAGAACGGTCTGAAGATTTAAACCACTGGACTACTTTAGAGGAAGTTTATCCAATTGGAGGAAATCAATTGAATACGTACCAAGTGGAGGATAAAGACCAAAGAGCAGTATTATACTACAGGTTAAAAATGACTGACCTAGATGGTTCGTTTAGCTACTCAGAAATTTTATCCTATAGCAAAGCAATAGACACTCCAGTAATCATATATCCGAACCCTTCTACTGGGATTGTAAACATCAAATCGGATCAAATTCAGACCGGAACTGTACGCATAATCAATCTTCAAGGTAAGGTTATACTTATTTCGCCATTCAATAATGGGCAACAAGAATATGACTTTTCAAACCTTTCAAAAGGGATGTATTATCTAGAACTAGAGGATGGCTCGAATAAGGTAGTTGAAAAACTATTTATTCATTAATAAAAAAAAGGAGTAGCTATTCACTACTCCTTTTTTTATTCCATCATCCGACTTAAAAAGGTTTGTTTGCCTACTTCTAACTTTACAACGCCAGCCATCCCTAACTGTAATTTTAGCTGCTTAGATCGATTGGTTTGATTGTTATTCAATGGCAATTCGATACTATACCCTTTGGCATTTTTAATCAATTCTACTTGATCTATTTTAGTAGACAGGTATCCAAACTTGCGCTTTGGAAAGGCATTAATATACACTTTACCTGCTTGCCCTACATCCAATAGATGATAATCTTTAGCCTGGATATTCGCAACTATGGTCCAATTAGCTTGAGTTGGTTTAACATATCCCAATAATGAACCTACTTCCACATATGCTCCTGATTTTATTCCTTGGTTCCAAGTCAATTCACCTGAAATAGTTGTTTTATATTCATTCTTTCTTATCTCCTGATTTAAACGCTTGATTAATGCATTACAGTCTCTTTCAAAGAAAATCAATGCTTCTTCATCACTGAGTTTTAAACCTTTCTCTTCTCTAAGCACTTCATGGAATAATTGTTCCCTTGCTCCCTCTAATTGTATAGCCGTTGTTTCATAACCTAAAAGCTTTTGAGCAGTGAACAACACCTCTTTTTCCCATGCTTCTAATGCTTGTTTACTTATTCCCCCATTAGCATAAAGAGCTTCGTTTTCTTTAAATCGAGCCTCCACTAATTCCAATTCACTTTTAGTCAAATCAATCAATTCATCTGTTTGATTCAATTCCTGATCAATCTGCTTAATGGCATCACTCTTTTGATTTTTTATCTGGGTAAAAACTTGTTGAAGTTTATTCAATTGTTGACTTTCAAATCTAGCAACTAAGGCTACCCATTCTTCACCAAAAATAGCAGGCCATTGCACTCCTGACGGATCGGGCAAAGCCCCAATCTTTAATTGGTTAACCCAAGCTACAGCCTGATATAAGTCTTGAACTGAAAAAGCATCACTAAGCTGGAATAGTACTTCATTACTCGACACGTCTCCCGAGGCAGCTTGAAGCTCAATCCGACCATCATTTTTTGCAATTAAAGGCCTAACAGGCATCCCAGTAGACACCTCTCCACTAGCCTCAATATAATGTGGAAAAGGAATGAAAAGTACACTCAATAATAGGCATATTAATAGCAGCAAGAGGAAAAAGAATCGTTTCCCTAATGCAAACTTGGGAGCCTTAAAAGCTTCCATATGAGATTCCGGATCTTTCATACTTAGAAAATACAATAAAAAAATACAAGATGTAGGTCTATAATCTATTTGAAAATAAAAAAGCGAGTGGAATAATTCACTCGCTTTGGTGCCCACGACTAGAGTCGAACTAGCACGTCCAAATTGGACACAAGGCCCTCAACCTTGCGCGTCTACCAATTCCGCCACGTGGGCATTTTCAGATTTCAAAAGTAAAAATTTTTTTGACTAGGAAGAAGCCAAAGCTGATTTTAAATAATCAATAACTTTAATCTCCATAGCATCTACTCCCCTTAATTCAGCCAGAAAAACAGATACCCAATCTACAAGGTGAACCAAGTACATGGCTTGAACTAATTTGCCCTCACCTCTAGAATATAAATCCATCACCGCTCCAGCATAATTAGAGATAATCTCCTTGTTAATTTCAATGCGCGTTTGATTCCTAGAATAATCATTTCGGTTACGCAAAAAAATCACAAAAGCATTACTATCCTGATTTCTCCAACCCACTAACTCATTATGATTCATTTCTGGAATGACATGGTGCCAACATAGCACCTTAGCATTTTCATTCAATTGCTGCCTAAACCGGATAGCTACTGGTTCCATATCAGAACAAGCATAAATAATCGGCATACGATCCTTCAAAAGTCCTGCTATTTGCATCGCTTTACCCTTGATTTGTTCTTGCTCTAATTGCAACATCTCGGCTGATTGGGCTACTTGATTCAAATAAGTATCATCCATAAATCCCAATACATGAAGGATGCCTAATTGAGCTACCATAGAATACCCTAGACAAGCTCTAGGAGCAGGTTTACCTGATGGCAACTGCACAAAATCAAATCCCTTTGCTGAACAAATTTCTTTGAGTTTCCCCCCAGAAGAAATACCAATTATATGGGCACCTGCTTGGATGAACTGCTCCATACAGGCCAAGGTTTCTTCTGTTCCACCAGAGTAAGATGATGCAATAGCAAGCGTATTTGGCCCTACAAAAGCAGGAATTTCATAGTCTTTACTTACTGTAATGGGGACTTTGCAAACCGACTTCACAAAAGATTGAACGAAGTTGGCGCCAATACCAGAACCTCCCAAACCAACAATATGGATATTTTGAATAAGCTGTTGAGGTTTACTTAACTGCAAACCCTTAGCAAGGGCTAAGGCCTCATTCAATTGATTTGGAAAGCTGCTGATTTGATCTTTCATATACAATTACACATTGGGTTTTCCTAATAACCTGAACATATTGGATTTATAGGCTTCTACACCAGGCTGATCAAACGGATTCACGTCTAGCATATAGGCACTGACTCCACAGGCATACTCAAAGAAATAAAACAAATATCCTAAACTTAAAGTGTCCGCGCGCTTTATTTTAATAATCATATTGGGCACTCCACCGCTATAATGTGCCTCAAGTGTTCCCTCTTCGGCTTTCTTATTGACATAATCCAATGGTTTCCCAGCTAGATAATTCAACTTATCTAAATCAGATTCATTAGAGCCTATCACCATATCAGCACCACTATCTTCCAAATGAAGAACGGTCTGAAATAAATGACGTTCACCATCTTGAACATATTGACCCAAACTATGTAAGTCTGTGGTATAAGAAGCAGATGCCGGAAAAATACCTTTGTGCTCTTTTCCTTCACTTTCTCCATAAAGTTGCTTCCACCATTCTGCAATATACTGCAGTCTCGGCTCATAGTTGACCATCATTTCGATCTTGAAGCCAGCTGCATATAAATAATTACGCATCACTGCATATTGCAACATAGGATTGTCCTCATAGGGTAATGCCACATCATTCATAGCCGCACGTGCTCCCTCCAATAGCTCAGCGATATTAATGCCTGCAACTGCAAAAGGAAGTAAACCAACAGGGCTAAGTACAGAGAACCTACCACCAACATGTGGATCAATAACCAACTTTTCATAACCAGTCTGCTCAGACATAGCTGTCAAAGCGCCGCGTTCAGGATCTGTAGTCAAAAATATCCTATCCTTCAAGCCTGCTGATCCATACTTAGCCTCTAGCTTTTCTTTCAAAAATCTAAAAGCGATAGCAGGCTCCGTAGTAGTTCCAGATTTTGAAATCACATTCAAGCTAAAATCTCTATCACCAATCAACACCATTAAATCCTTCAGATACTGTGGAGACATATTGGTACCTGCGAAATAAATGGCAGGTCCTCCTCTTTTATCAGCAGGTAATTCGTTGTAAAAATGGTGTTGTAAAAATGCTAGACCTGATTTTGCCCCCAAGTAAGAGCCTCCAATACCAATAACCACTAAGACCTCACTATTCGCTCGAATACGATCAGCAAGAGATTGAATACGAGTTACTTGTTCCTCCATTCGTTCAGGTAAGTCCAGCCAACCTAAGAAATCATTTCCTTTACCGGTTTTGTCTTGAAGCGATTGAGAAGCTTGGACTGCTTTGGATATCAGCCCCTTAACAGATTGATCATCAATGAATTTTTGACAATAACCAAAATCTAGAGATAGTCGCATGTTTTTAGAGTATCTAATGATAGTTTGACGAAAATTTCAACTTTAAAATTTGGTAGGACAATGAAACCCCAAGATAATAATAAAAACAACATCGAGCACTTAAAACTCGGGCAAATTGGAGAAGATTTAGTAACTGAATTCTTGTCTATGACCCAACATGAAATCCTAGAGCGGAATTGGAGAACCGGGAAAGCAGAAATTGACATCATCGCTAAAACAACAGATCAAGTATTACTCTTTGTAGAGGTCAAAACGCGCTCCAGTGATTTTTTTGGACCCGGGTCCCTGACCATCAATAAAAAGAAAAAACAACTCCTCTTAGATGCTGCTGTTGTATTTGCAAATATGAATAATCATCAAGGAGATATCCGCTTCGACGTGGCAAATGTAACCATCAACGAAAAAGAAGAGGTCATTTTAGAATATTTACCCGATGCTTTCTTTGATGCTTTTTAGTTTATTCAAGATTCTCTTGACTTCTCTTTATATTTGACCATATTTCTTAACGCATAACAAGTGAGATGTCGAACGAGAAGATCATTTTTTCTATGTCGGGGGTGAGCAAGGTTATCCCACCCAATAAGCAAATTCTAAAAAACATTTACCTGTCTTTCTTCTATGGCGCTAAAATTGGTGTTTTAGGTCTTAATGGTTCAGGTAAATCTACTTTACTAAAAATTATTGCAGGTATCGATCAAGATTATCGAGGTGATATCTTTTTTGAACAGGAATATAAGATCGGTTACCTAGCACAGGAACCTGAATTGGATAACTCCAAAACAGTAAGAGAAATCGTTGAAGAAGGCGTTCAACATATCGTAGACCTAGTTAAAGCATACGACGAACTCAATCTAAAGTTCAACGAACCCATGTCTGATGATGAAATGAATGATTTGATCGTCAAACAAGGGGAAATGATGGAGCAATTGGATCATCTTAATGCCTGGGAATTAGACCATAGATTGGAAACTGCTATGGAGGCTTTGCGTTGTCCAGAAGGTGACTCCAGCGTGGAGCATTTATCTGGAGGTGAGCAAAGAAGAGTTGCTTTATGTAGACTTCTACTTAGTAATCCAGACATCCTGCTTTTAGATGAGCCTACGAACCACTTAGATGCCGAATCCGTGCATTGGTTAGAACAATACTTACAGAATTTCCCTGGTACAGTTATTGCCGTAACACACGATCGTTACTTCTTAGATAATGTGGCTGGCTGGATTTTAGAGCTAGACCGAGGTGAAGGTATTCCATGGAAAGGAAATTACTCTTCTTGGTTAGATCAAAAAGCTAAACGTCTTGCTCAAGAAGAAAAACAAGAATCAAAGAGAAGAAAAATTCTAGAACGAGAATTGGAGTGGACCCGAATGTCTCCAAAAGCTAGACAATCCAAATCCAAAGCTCGTCTTAGTGCTTATGATAAATTAGCTTCAGAGGAGGTAAAGGAAAGAGAAAAGAACTTGGAATTGTTTATCCCTAATGGTCCAAGATTAGGTGATGTAGTAATCAAAGCCTCCAACTTGAAGAAATCATTCGGTGACCGCATTTTAATCAATGACTTAAGCTTCGATATTCCTAAAGCTGGTGTAGTTGGAGTAATTGGGCCTAATGGTGTGGGTAAATCCACCTTATTCAAAATGCTAATGGGCTTGGAGCAGCCCGATTCGGGAGAATTGACTATTGGTGATACTGTACAGCTATCCTATGTAGATCAGTCCCACGAGGACTTGGTTCCAGAAAAATCCATCTTTGAAGTGATATCTGGTGGGAATGAATTCATTGAATTTGGCAACCTATCCCTGAATGCAAGAGCATATATCAGTAGATTCAACTTTACAGGTCAAGACCAACAAAAGAAAGTGGGTATCTTATCGGGTGGTGAAAGAAACAGAGTACACCTTGCTATCACACTTAAAGAAGGTGGAAACGTCATTCTACTGGATGAGCCAACAAACGATATTGATGTAAACACACTACGTGCTTTAGAGGAGGCCATCGAAAACTTTGCAGGATGTGTTATACTAATCTCTCACGATAGATGGTTTATTGATCGATTGGCTACACATATTTTAGCTTTTGAGGGAGATTCAGAGGTGCGCTTTTTTGAAGGGAACTATTCAGATTACGAGAAAAATAAAAAAGAACGTCTTGGCGATGTAACTCCGAAACGTCCAAGATTCAAAAATGTAATCAACAAATAATAAATGAGTGACTGCCTTCAAGCAGTCCCTTTTTTTTTATCTTTTACCAATGGAAAAAATAGTAGTCATTGGAGCAGGACCTGCAGGTTTAGCTTGTGCAGCCATTCTTGCCAAGAATAATATACCATACGAACTCCTAGAACAAGCCAATACCATATGTCCAGCTTGGCATAACCACTATGATAGAATCACTTTACATACCGTCAAAAGCTTATCCGCACTACCCTATCTCCCTTTTCCTGATGCCTACCCAACCTACGTACCTAAAGCCCAAATACTGGCCTATTTTGATGACTATATCAAATACTTTGATATCAACCCAACCTTAAATACCACAGTCCAACACATCGAAGAAAAAGAAAATGGATGGACCATAACTACCTCAACCGGGAAAGAAATAAAGGGAAGTCAGATTATTATTACTACTGGGTTTAATCGAGTGCCTTTTTCACCAGAAATAAGAGGTTTGGAAAGTTTCACTGGAGGAATCATGCACAGTAAGGACTACAAAAATCCTAAGCAAGTAGAAGGTGATCGCATATTAGTAGTTGGAATGGGTAATTCTGGTGCCGAAATAGCCTTAGACCTGGCATTGAACGGCAAAACGACCTACTTATCTGTTCGAGGTCCTGTGAACATTGTACCAAGAGACTTCTTAGGCAACCCAACACAATTAACCGCAAAAAAACTAGCCAATTTCCCATCTTTTATTGGAGATCGATTGGGTAGACTCGTTCAATATTTGAGTATTGGAAACCTAAAAAAATATGGAATAAAGCGACCCAACATTTTTCCAGCAAAACAATTAAGAACATTGGGCAAAACACCTGTAATTGACCTAGGTACTGTTGCTGAAATCAAGAAAGGTAACATTTCCATTAGACCTGGCATAAAAGCCATCAATGAGGCAAGCGTTCAATTCACCAATAACCAATCTGACCATTTTGACCACATCATTTTCGCCACAGGCTATCAGTCGGCCGTCGAGCAATTTGCACCTTTTGTTCAACCCTTATTGAATGAGCATGGACATCCAGGTCAATTTAGCTACCTAACAGGGAAAGGTAATCAAGCCTTTTTTGTTGGATTCAATGCATACGCAAGTGGTCTATTAGAAAGTATAAACCAACAAGCTTTGGAATTAGAGCAGATTTTAATCGAGTAATAAAGACTGTTCAAGGATTTGACAACTTCGATTAATTTGTTCCTTCAAATTACCATAGGTAAATCCAGGAAAAGCCAAAGACTTGGTATTGTCATATCGATGCACAGCAAAGGCAGAAGCTGTCGTTTCTTTAGTCACTAAAGGTCGAGCACCCGTAAATAGGCATCGTACTTTATCCAATCGCCAAACGAGTGCACTTACCAAACGATTAACTGGTTTATTAGGCTTAGCAACATTAAAACCCTCAGCCATCCAATCAAATACTTGCTTGTAGGAATAATTGCCTTGACTAAGTATATATCGTTCACCCTCTACCTCACTTGCAGCAAGCAAAAGCATAAATCTAGCCACATCCTCGGCATGCACAAAACCGCTTATCCCCTCGGTATAATAGGGAAATCCTTTACGGACATTTGCAAACATTCGAGTAGAGCCTTTGGCTGGGAATCCTAAACCAAGGATGATTGAAGGATTGACAATGGCAGCACGAATACCCTCTGCAATACCTCTATGTACTTCCATTTCAGCAAAATATTTGGATTTGGAATACTCTGATCGATTTTCGTCCTCTTCCCATGGAACTACTTCTGAAATAAGTTTATTGGAATCCTTTTCATGTCCTAATGCTGCAATAGAACTAACGTGGATTAACTTTAAGTCTTCCTTATCAATACACAAATCAACTAATA
>CAXQNQ010000171.1:0-2154 GCA_964225135.1 Mesoflavibacter profundi | reverse complement strand
TACCTATTAACTGGAGGCATAGGTCTTGCCGTATTGGGAATGGCCATTGGTAATCTTTTTGGACTTGGAGTAGGTTTATTTACCAATTATCTTGCAGGAATATTCTAAATCTCCGTTAATTTTGTGCTAGAGTATACCTTTGCTATGAAATGATAGTTAGGAGAATATTGTTTAGATACATAAATCATCCAATGACAAAGTATTTATTTTCTATTGTATTGGCATTGACTTGCTTCAATTTGCAAGCTCAAAAATATAGTAATGAATTCTTAGCTATAGGAGTAGGATCTAGGGCTCAGGCTATGGGATCATCTGTAATAGCTTCATCTGCTGATGCTTTCTCCATTTTTTGGAATCCGGCGGGCTTAGTAGACATTCAAAGTCCAAACCTGCAACTAGGACTTATGCATGCAGAGTGGTTTGCCGGTATTGGCAAGCATGATGTTTTTGCCTTTTCAGTACCCATGCAAAATAAAAACAGTAGACTAGGCTTTGGTTTTGTTCGATTTGGTATAGATGGTATCCCAAATACACTATCGCTTTATAATGATGACGGTAGCATCAACTATGATAATATTGTAGAATTTTCAGCCTCAGACATGGCCTTCTTTGGTGGCTTTGGATCTAAAAAATCATTGAACAATGGCTATCTTAATTACGGATCATCCCTAAAAATTGTCCGTAGGGTCATCGGTTCATTTGCAGATTCTTGGGGTTTTGGACTTGATCTTGGAGCACAATACAAGGTTAATTCTTGGAATATTGGCCTAATGTTTAGAGACATTTCTACCACAGTTAATGCCTGGTCTGTACAATTCACAGATGATGAGAAAGCAGTCTTACTAGCCACTAATAATGAACTTCCTGCGCTTAATTCCACTGAAATAACAAGACCCACTATACTTTTAGGGATAGGAAAAACATTTGAATTCGAGACCTTTTCATTATATCCTGAATTTGGAGTACAAATCAATACGGATGGACAACGAAACACCTTAATATCAGGTTCTTCGCTAAGTATGGATGTACAATTTGGCTTAGAATTATTGTACAAGGATTTTTTGTTTTTAAGAGGAGGGGTAAATCAATTCCAAACCTTTACAGACTTTGATGGCAATGAAAACTTAATCATGAAACCCGGCGTTGGAACTGGTTTTTTAATAGGAAATATAGCATTGGATTATTCTTTCACCAATTTAGTTGCGAACAACGCCTTATACTCGCATATCATTTCCCTGAAATTGAATATGAAGGGTAATTCTGACGAATAAATTGCGTATTGCTCTTTCATTATTAAGAAAAAGCAAATACATTTGGATATACACAAGTACCTTAAGTTATTGGGTCTATAACTATAATAATAACGGGTTGGATTTGATGTAACTAGGGCGGGCCTCAGCTCTTCGGAGTTTTGCCTCGGCGAACAAGAGGATTACCGAACTACATTAGCTGCCTAAATCTTGATTTACTGGGGTCCAAATAACACCTCGGGTGCTTGTGTTATTTTTTACATAGGAGGTATGACATTTTTAAAATGTCCATTTAGGTTGATTTTACGCATAACCACTTCTTTAACTTTCTCCTCTGGTGTGATACCTTCCACATATTGACTTAAATATTTGATACGCGCTGATTCTTTTTTCAGACAAAGTAGTTCATACTCCTGCTTCAAACTTAATCCCAACAAATGCCCTAATTCAAAAGAAATAGGTTTTAGAATACCGCTGTATTCAATTTGTTTTACACTCAAAGATTTAAATAGAATATTCACTTTATGGATTAAATCTATGACTTCTTGCTCTTCTTGATCCATATCTATAAAATATGGTTGAATATCTCCTACATCACATCTCACTTGACTATCATACATTGTGATAGCGTCTATTTCGAATAAGCCTATAGCCTGTGTCTTTATATCAAATTCCCCATTCTCATAAGTATTGACTAGTTCAACAACACGCATCTCCGCTCCTACTTTCATCACATTATTTTCAATAAATGCAGGAATACCGAATGACTGGCCACTATGCATACAATCCTGAATCATATTTAAATAGCGAGGTTCGAAAATATGTAGATTGAGTTTTTCCTCCGGAAATACGACTAGTCGAAGTGGAAATAATGGGATTTGCATGGTTTTTAAATTTTATAGGC
>CAXQNQ010000170.1:0-11203 GCA_964225135.1 Mesoflavibacter profundi | reverse complement strand
TAGTCGTTTGTACTCAAGTTGTTCAAACTGTTTATCAGCAAGAATGTAATCAATTCGCAAAGCTGGAATGACTCCGTTATACGTAGTTCCTATACCTGACCCCCGTTCTACAAAACCATCTTGAAGTTTACCACTATCCATCAGATGCTTATACACATAGGACATGGGTTGATCATTGAAGTCTCCACAAACCATTACAGGATAAGGGCACTGATCGATATGCTGGCGTAACTTTTTTACCTGAGCAGAACGAAGAATCACTGCTTTCCGATATCTAGCCAAAATACTTTTCACTAGTTGCTTATCGTTGTAACGCTTTTCCTCAACCACCTGGTTCGCCTTTTGAGAAATCTTATTAGACTGAAAATGAACATTATACACCCTAAAAATCTGTTCACCAGCCTTTAAATCTAGATAAATACATGAATTCGATGTTTTCCCAAAACCTAGGCTACCTTTTCCAATGACTTCTAAGTTGGTTAATATAGCCGTGTTCCCATTATCGCTAATCCATCGTTTTGCTCCTCCTAGTGCTTTGGTAATGGCGGACCAGTCTTTATTGCCCCCTTCTTGAAAACAATAGATATCCGCTTGAATACCTTTTTCGTTAAAATATTCTTTTATGACCCCAGAGATAGAAGAACCTGATGTATTTAGCCCCGAAAAATCCTGAACGTTGAATGTAACTAGATCTATCGAAGTATTGTTTATAGTAGATTCATCAAAAGAGCTAAAACCAACCACCCTTTGTACTCCGGGCCAAACGGCCAAAAGGCAAATAAAAGATAAAAGGCCATACCACTTTTTGCGATACACCCAATACGCAAGCATAATTAGATTTCCTAGGATTGCAAAAGGCCAAAACAAGCCCAAAAAAGCAGAGGGCCACCATTTTGAAGGATCAAAAGAACTACTCGTGTAGATCAATAATGTCCCTAAAATAAGTGCTAAATTCAACCAGCGTATGAGCTTTTGCATGCTCTATTAATTATCTTTTTTGGAAGCAATAAACAAGGTTTCTTTCTCTTCTGCGCTTAAATTATCATATCCCACTTCCTTGATTTTTTCTAAGATCCTGTCGACCTCATCATTGAGATTAGCCATTTTGCCTAAACTAGAAGTCGTAGTTTTGGCTGGTTTCCGTATCCCAGCTTTATTATAGACCACTTTTGCCTTAAAGGCAGGTTTCTTGGGTGCTCTTTTAGTATCAGATTGTTTCCAATTGTCCACCATATTGATGATTGGTCTAGCCATATCAATCCCTTTGGTACGCATGAGATTTATATAGAACAAACCAAATGCCGCACCACCTAAATGACCAATACTACCACCCCAGTTGGAGCCACCATTGGCTACTGAAAAAACATCAATTAAAATAAAGGCTAAAACCACATATTTTAATTTCACTCGACCGAGTAATATCAACCGAACTTCAAAATCCGGTGCTACCATACCAGCTGCAGCCACAATACCCATAATAGCTCCTGATGCTCCAATGGCAGTACCTCCCATGCCAACTGCATTAGTCGCAGTTAAATAAAAAATTGCCGAACAAAGTCCTGCCATGATATACAATGGAAATACCCTTGTATCACCTAAAAGATCTCCCGTTATCCTTCCCAAGAAGAATAGAATAAGCATGTTGAATAGCAAATGGAAAAAGCCTTGGTGAAAGAACATGTGTGTGAAGAACACCCAAGGATGTCTAAGATCGAAGAATAGATCTGCATTCAAAGCAACATAAGAACGAACCAACGCTTCTGATATATCCGATCCACCACCATTTGATAAATTGAATATCCTAATGCCTAAAAAAACCAAAAAGAAAAAGATATACACCCCCACATTCACTATGATAATCTTATCCAGTGAATTCCCTGTTTTTACGTAATATTCAATGTCTTTGTATATCGATTTAAACATTGGCCTTTAATTAAGTCTTGAACCGTATTTACGCCAATACAGTATGAGCAAATATCCGAATAATGCTCCTCCTAAGTGTGCAAAATGGGCAACCCCGTCATTTGTACTACCAAGTCCCAAGAACAATTCTATACCTGCGTATATCAACACAAAATATTTAGCTCTTATCGGAATAGGAGGTATTAAAAGCATGATTTGCATATTTGGATACAAATAAGCAAAACCCACTAGTATACCAAATACAGCTCCTGACGCACCCAAAACAGGCGGTGGATAGCCCCCTCCTAGATAAGTAAACTCTAAATAACTAACTAGAAAATGGGTAAGCAAAGCACCAAAACCAGCAAACATGTAAAAGAAAAAGAATCGCTTCTGTCCCCACACCCGCTCAATATGTGGCCCAAACATAAATACAGCGAACATATTGAATAGCAAGTGTGTGAAATCACCATGCATAAACATATGTGTAACAATCTGAAAAGGTTGAAATAAACTCCCCTCTCCAAATGGATACCAAAAAGCCAACGCTATACGACCTCCTGTAGGAAAATTCGCATAAGCCGGTGGCACAAATATCTCTTGAAGAAATATCTGAGTCCCGAAAAACATCAGAATATTTATAATCAACAAGTGAGAAACAATTCTAGTGATATTCATCATTGCCTGTGCACTTTATTATTAATTACTTGATAAACTAGTAAAAGGTTTAATTTTTTGGACAAGAAAAGAAAAAACTACGACTTACATCGAAATTTTTCCGGAATCAAATAAGCCGCCCAATTCATCTAAATCAAATGAAATCATGCAATTCTTTCCTCTTGGGCTCTTAAATGGAATGGAACAAGCAAATAACTGATCCACTAGATGCTTCATTTCCTCTAAATCTAATCGCTGACCTGTTTTAATACTAGCAGAATAAGCTAAAGAAACAGCAATATTCTCTCGATACTCTATACTAAGGTCTTGATTCTCTTTAAACTGGTCAATCAGTGTATGGATTAATTCTTCTTCATTGACCTGAGGTCCCATATCGGCTGGAATACCGTGAATCACAAAAGCATTATTTCCCAAATCATTGATTTCCAATCCTAACAAATTAATCTCATGTAAGATACTCTTTAGAACCTCAGCGTCCCCTTGATTCAACTCAATGGTGGTTGTAAAAAGTTTTTTCTGTACGCTTACCTCTTGTTCATCTAGTAAATTCATGTACCGATCAAACATGATTCGTTCCGATGCAGCTTGCTGATCAATTAGCATTAAACCTGATTTAGTTTGACAGGCTATATAGCGATTGTGCAGCTGAAACAACTTTTGTTGATTGGTAGCAGAACCCTTTCGCTCTGATTGCTCCTGATCATTTGATGCAGAAGATAGGGTAATAGAATGTTCATCCCCTGTATCTGATTCGCCTTCCGCTTCAGAAGATTTAGCAATATCACTCAGCCCACTTAGTATATCTTCTAGATTAAATTCAAGCATCCCACCACCTAATAACTCGTCTTTGCCTGAACCTGTAGCATCCATAGCCTCAGGTTTATCGTCTCCAAATAACCCTTGGTATATTTTCTCCCAATTATCTAAGTTATGGGCATCTCGTTCAGTTGAAAAATCATTTGGAATACTCGATTCTCCCTTATTTTTTACTGGCTCATCTGACTTACTTGGACTTGAAATACCATCATCAAAAGAAAAGGCACCATTTCGGTCAAAATCTAACGACGGGGTAATAGCATTCTGCCCTAAAGCATGCCTAACAGATACTTTTAAATAATTATAAACCAACTTCTCATCTTCAAACTTTATCTCTTGCTTTGTTGGGTGCACATTGACATCAATATGCTGTGGATCAATATCAATGAACACGCAGTAGAATGGAAAGTGATCTTTAGGCAATAGATTGTCGTAGGCTGAAATAATAGAATGATTTAAGTAACTAGACTTAATAAATCGATCATTTACGAAAATATATTGATCCCCTCTAGATTTTTTAGAGTAGTCTGGCTTCCCTATAAATCCAGATATTTTTAAGACGTCCGTCTCTTCTCCAACTGGCACTAACTTTTCATTAGATGCATTTCCAAAAATCCCTACTAATCGCTGGCGTAAATTACCTCCAGGCAAATGAAATTGCTCCAAATTGTTATGATGTAATGAAAAGAACACATCTGGATTAGCAATGGCAACTCGAAGAAATTCATCCAAAATATGGCGCATTTCCACATTATTACTCTTCAGGAAATTTCTACGAACAGGAATATTATAGAATAAGTTTTTGACCATGGTATTGGTCCCTACCACACACTGGCATGGCTCCAAAGATTTGATCTCTGAGCCTTCAATGATGAGTTTATTCCCCAGTTCATCTGCATGCCTCCTGGTTTTCATCTCTACCTGTGATACAGCAGCAATGGATGCCATAGCCTCCCCCCGAAAACCCATAGTCCTTACATAGGATAAATCTTCTGTCTGCCTAATCTTAGAGGTTGCATGCCTTTCAAAAGCCATTCGAGCATCTGTAGAGGACATCCCACTTCCGTTATCTATAACTTGAATGAGCGTTTTCCCGGCATCTTTGATAATTACCTTGATATCCATAGCTCCAGCATCTATGGAATTCTCCATAAGCTCTTTCACAATGGAAGCTGGTCGCTGAACGACCTCGCCAGCCGCAATTTGGTTTATAATTGCATCAGGTAAAAGCTGTATCAAATCAGCCATATATTTATCTTATCTGCAAAGGCGCTTATGAGCCCCCTTTCGTTTCCATAATTTCTACAAGATTGGGCAAGAATTTTACAAGTATCACATAAGTCCCTAATAATAAGACGATCAAAAGAACTAACATCCGCATAAAGTACCTACGCATTTCTTTTTTTCGATACTTGCGCTTAGTGTCCAAATCGCCTCTGCGCTTCATCTTGTATTGCATCCTTCTTTTAACGGAATCCACGTCTGAACCTTGCATCTCCTCAAGTTCTTTAACACGTTGAAGAACATCTTCCTTCACAGGATCATAATATCTAGTCTCAATATGAAACTTTTGATTTTTAGCCGTTCTAAGAAAATTAAATATTGCCATTGTTTCAAATTTACATACTAGATGCATAAATCAAAAGTATTGGCTTTTCTATCTTTACACTTCTTACCAACATTCTAGACCTGAACCATTCATAATATGTAACTTTAAATCTAGTTTTAATTATTAATAAAACTTTACACTATCATTTTTTGTGAAAACAGCATTTGTAAAACCATAATATGCCATCTAAAATTCTATTAATTCCTATCCTTCTGCTATTGGGTTTAACAGCCTATGCCACTATTATGATAGATGAAGACTATGCCTTATGGTTAATTGGTCCAGTAATCCTTGCAGCAGCTGTCTTCATCATGGGACCTCAAATTGATTGGTATTGGTTTCAAAAACACCCCCCTAAACTAGACCTATTGGAAAAAAAACTGTTACTCAAAAAAGTACGCTTTTATCCCTCATTACCATCGGAATTGAAGGAAAAGCTAGAGCATAGAGTAGCGCTATTCAATTTTTCCAAAATCTATAAAGGCATGAGTATTCCTAGCGTTCCAGAAGATGTAAAAATCATGATGGCCATTAGCGCCTCCACCTTAACGCTTGGATTTGAAGACTACTTAATGGAAAAATATGAGCAGGTTATCTTATACCAACACCCTTTCCCCAGTCCGCAATATCCAGATCAATTACATATCAGTGAAATATATGAGGAGGATGGCGTGTTTTTGTTTTCCATTCAACCCTTAATGTATGGTTTTGTCAATCCAAAACAATATTTCAACATTGCCTTGTATGAATTAGCTCGAGTAGTCAATCAAGAATTAAGTACAGGAGAAATTAAGGCCTTACAGTCATATTCCTTAGATGATATCTTAGCCATTAGTGGGACCAATCAAACTGATCTCGAAAAGTATATGGGCCTAAATGAGATTGACATAAAGGCTGTTGCTATTGTTCAATTGATGGAGTTTCCGAAAGCTGTGAAGCAATACGCTCCAAAGCTATTTAATGAACTTTGTGCACACTTAAATTATGATCCTGCTTGGCTGTTGGCTGATTAATTCTTGTAAGAAATATCAAAATCCTTAAGGACGGCATCCATGATAGGATCTGCGCCCAATACATAGCCACTCTTTAAATCATAACCGTAGATTTTTCCCGTCATGTTCCAATAAAAGGAAGATGAGCTTCCCCTAAGGTCTTGAATCAAGCTATACATTGGAGTATCCAATTCCTTTTCAATCATCTTCATCAGAATCAAGCCTTGTGTTCGGGTTAGGTTCCTTAGCGGATCCTCAAACTCCTTTTTAAGGTCTTTGGATAATTTCTTGATATACTTTTTTCGCTTTCGTTTACTCATAGTGTTGGTCGCGTACTCCACTTCCTTAAATATCTTTATAGCATCTAAAGCATAAGGGTATACCTTCAAAGCATATCTTCTGTACTTCCGATATAGTCGCTTTTCCTCTTGATTCATATTCTGCACAGAAGTCAATTGGAATTCGTCGAGTTGAGACATGAATATCGTATCCCCTTCCTCCGTAATAATCCGAGTCATGATGGTACCATTAAAAACAATCTCATCAATCCTGTCTTGGGCAAAGAGGCTAAGGCTACAACTAAGAACAATAAGTACCAACTTCCATTTAAGCATATCTGTGCAATTTGTATAGAACCTATAACGCTATTCGTAAATATAAATTTCTTAAGTTATTATTAAAAAAGCGGACCAAAATTGGTCCGCTTTTATTCATTAGTCGTTATTATATTTATCATTAAACTTCCTGTAGAGCGCTTTGTGCTTATTCTCTGTAGTCACATCTCGACCTTGAATAAAAATTCGGGTAACCTGATTCCCCAGATAGTCTAAGGCATCACCTTCAGAAATAAACAAAGTAGCATCTTTTCCAACCTCTATAGAACCAACCTGTTCGTCAATACCCAGTATTTGAGCCGTTTTTAAAGTTAGTCCAGCAACTGCAGCATCATAATCTAAGCCAAATCCAACAGACATACCCGCTTGAAAAGCTAGATTACGCTCTCTCCAAAAATCTCCAACACTAAAGCAATATAACACACCTGCATCTTCCAGGACACTAGCCTTTTTAAATGGCATATCAATGTCCGTATCTGTCCCATAAGGCAAGCTTGTTACGCGATTCAAAATAACCGGCACCTGGTGCTCTAACAGAAAGTCAGCTATTTTATATGCTTCTACGCCACCAACAATTACAGGTCTAATACCATATTTCTCCGCAAACAAAACAGATTCCTGAATCTCTTTAGCAGAGTTTACGTGGATATATAGATTGGCGTCGCCATCAAAAACAGGTCGCATGGCCTCTAATTTTAAATTAGTAACCTCGTGCGCTCCTGCTGCAAGCATATTATAGGCTTTAGCGTCTTTAAAAAAGGCATCCAAGTCTGTTACCTGTTCACTATACCTTTTGTTCTTGCCAAACGTCCCTCTCCTCCAATTATAAGAAAAGGCGGCTGGCCAATTAAGATGTTGTCCTTCATCCGCGTTGTAAGCAGCATCTTCCCAATTCCACGCATCTAATTGTACAACCGAAGATTTTCCAGACAATCGTCCACCCACAGGACAAACTTGTGCCATCAATACGCCATTTGACCTCAAGGTTGGTATCACATCAGAATCTGTATTATAAGCTATAATCGCTCTAACATTAGGATTCAACATACCAATTTCGCGCTCATCGCGAGTAGCTGTTACCGCGTCAATTTCTCTAAGACCTAAGGTAGTATTTACAGCTATAAATCCTGGATACACATGCTTACCTTCTGCTCTAATAACTCTGTGGTCATCTGTCCAAACTAAATCATCGGCTTTTTCTACAAAAGTAATTTTACCATTTCTAAAACCGATTGCTGCATTTTCAATAGTGGCTCCATTACCAAGATGAGCCGTTGCACCCACGATTACAACAGACATATCTTGTGCTGGTGCAGGGCTGAGTATATCAGACTGTCCAAAAGACCATTGAATGCCCAGCATGATCGTTAATATGATTACTAAATTTTTCATTTTCTTGCTTTTAAAAGTTCATTAATCTCTCCCCTCGTCTTCATCATGATCACAATGATAGTGGTGCTTTTGACGGCCCATTGGCTTGCGCATTTTACCACCATTTGATTTCTCATTCAACATCGACTGAATCAATCGAGCACGCTCGGAAGCTAGACGGTCTTGTGCTTCTTTATCAGCTGCTCTATCAAAAAAAACCGCTCCTTCTATCATGGTTATATCTGCCATAGCATATACACTTAGTGGATGTGCAGACCACAAGACCAAATCAGCATGCTTGCCTTCTTTTACTGAACCTACTTTATCATCAATATGCAGCAACTTGGCAGGATTTAAGGTCACAAACTTCAAGGCTTCTTCCTCTGGCATTCCGCCATACATCACTGCTTTACCCGCTTCTTGATTCAATCGACGAGCCATTTCTGCATCATCAGAATTGAATGCTACCACTACACCTTGATCATGCATTAGTTTACCATTGTATGGAATAGCATCAACCACCTCATATTTGTATGCCCACCAATCTGAGAATGAGGATCCGCCTACTCCATGTTCAGCCATTTTATCTGCTACTTTATACCCTTCCAGAATATGGGTAAAGGTGTTGACTCTAAATCCGTAGCGTTCGGCCAACTTCATCAACATATTAATTTCTCCTTGTTGATAAGAGTGACAAGTAATAAAGCGCTCACTATTAATGATTTCTAATAAAGCTTCCAATTCCAAGTCTACCCGATACGGTTGCCCAGAAGCTTTAAGCTTTCCATATTCTTGAGCTTTAGTGAAATAATTTTCGTAAACCTGCTCTACACCCATTCTTGTGCGTGGATATCTAGTTCCTTGACTATTACGAGATTGCTTTACATTTTCACCTAAAGCAAACTTAATAAATGGATCAGCACCAGGATAAAGCATTTCGTCTGGTGTATATCCCCATTTCAATTTAATCAATGCAGATTGCCCACCAATAGGGTTGGAGGACCCGTGTAGAATTTGCGCAGTGGTTACACCACCTGCCAACTGACGATAAATATCTATATCCTCAGAGTCAACTACATGCCCAACAGATACCTCAGCTGATGACGCTTGTGTTCCTTCATTAATACCTCTAGTAGCTGCAATATGTGTATGCTCATCAATAATTCCCGCTGTCAAGTGCTTGCCTGTTCCATCGATAACCGTTGCAGATTTTGACTTCAGGTCTTTACCTATTTTCTTAATTTTCCCTTCTTCCACCAAAACATCTGTTCCTTCCAATATACCATCAGATTCATTGGTCCATACCGTTGCATTTTTGATTAAATAGGTCTTTGCTTGAGGCAAGGTGTTATTACCAAAAGCTACAAATGGATAAACAATATCTTGTTCCGCCTTTGATGCCATAGACTTGGCTGGACGCTTGGGTTTTTCTTTAGCTTCGTTAGCTTCATCTAGGCTGGCTGTCCAATCAAACCAGGAACCATCAGCATGTTGCCCTTTACCGAACATCTTATCCTCCATCCAAAAACCACTCATACGAATAGTTTGACCTTCTTGCTGATAACTCATTGTAATTCGATTCAAGCTAGTATTCGCCTTAACCTTCATAGAAGTACTATCATCAACTACTATCTTATACTCTAGTCCAGCTCTTGAATTTGCTATAGTAAAATCATAAGACTCCTCGCCCATATCAAGCGTGTAGGTCCCCAATGTTGGTTTTTCTTCTACAGGCTTTACTGCAAACTCTTGTCCTTGAACCCAATTACTCAATAACTTTCCACCCTCAAACAACATACCGTCTACCATCAAAAAATTAGCCCATTTCCCTGTTTCTAAAGAACCTACCTGATCATAAGCGTCAATCATTTTAGCAGGAATCTCTGTTACCACGCGAAGTGCTTGATTACTAGGTAACCCATATAGAACCGCTTTCTCAAGTTGCTGGATTAGATTAGACCCTTTTTCTAAGTCCTTTGCAGTGACTGCAAAATTCAAGCCTGCCTGATGTAACCTAGCTGGATTTGATGGTGCAAGTTCCCAATGAAGCATATCACTATAATCTACAATAGAAGCATCAAAAGGATCTTCTACATCCATAGCATCTGGATAATTTACAGGGATAACAAAGGAAGAACCTGTAGCTTTTAAGGCATCTAAACGCTTATATTCATCCCCTCCTCCAACAATGATGTACTGTTGATTGAATTCCTTGGCAATATTATTGGCCCTTAAGGCACTTAATTTATCGGTTACCACAAAAAGCTGTGGTAAACTCATGTTATCATTCCAAGCCTGTAAAGAGATATTTGTTTCATTTTTATTCCCTTCAGCTGCATACCATTGAGCATCTAAGTACGTCTGCCTAAGTAAAGCTATACAGCCCATAAGTGACCTAGGGTAAGACATTGATGAACTTCCCTTATTAAAAGAGAAAAACGATCCCGAATGCTCGTTAATAAGCGCTTGTTGTTCACTCCCTTCACTAAGGCTGATCAAAGCACCCGTTCCTCTCGCAATTCCATCATCATAATGGGAAAGAACTGTACCAATTCCATGTGCTCTTAGAGAGGCTGCCGCCTTTTTATTAATTTCAAAATCCCTAAAGGCTTGCACTTCTGGTTTGATGGCGGTATTCCAGCCTAAGGCGCCTTTGTTTCCAACTTCTGGCTCATTGGAATACCAAGATCCCCCTGAGGAACTTCGCTTTACCTCTTTTAAGCCATAATTGGAATACAAGTCAATAAAAGAGGGGTAAATATGCATCCCTTTGGCATCATAGGTGATTGCTGCATCAGGTTTATTCAGTCCAGCACCAACCGCCCCTATCTTACCATTTCTGATGATCATGGAAGCATTATTCAAGACTTCATCTGCTGAAACGTGAATAGTCGCATTAGTTATAAAGACAAAATCTGATCTGGTGTCATCTACACCTGGATAGGGAAAACCTTCCTGGGCAAGCATTTCGTGACTTATGCCTATAAGTAGAAATACTAGGATGAAAAGTTGGCGTATCAATGTCATTTTATAAGTTTTGGTAAAAAATCCTTAAAGTTTCTTCTTCAAAATAATACATAGCAAACAAATTTTGTGAAATTTGGGTTATTCACACGCTTGAAAAAATGGGATCGGTTAGAAAAAAGTTTGGAACGGCACCTGTATTCTTCACAGCCATATCTACTATTCTTGGAGCAGTAATGTTCTTGAGATTCGGATTT
>CAXQNQ010000169.1:0-13180 GCA_964225135.1 Mesoflavibacter profundi | reverse complement strand
GATAGAAGAGCGTGCATTAAATTATTACAGTAAAGACCGGGATTGTCCCTGCACTTGGGAGCCATCTGGCGAGGATTTTCTTTCACCTTGTCTAGAAGAGGCCCAATTAATGGCTAGGGTGCTACCTTCGCGTTCCTTTAAAAAATGGTTCAAGCAATTTCTTAGCCCCAAAGCTTTAGCTTTTTATGGGACACCGGCAGATGTATCTGATCGTTCAGATCCTAAAATTGTACACTTAGATGGCTTGAATTTGAGTCGAGCTTGGTGTTTATTTTATTTAGATAAGGTTTTAAATGGGGAAGTGAAAGGTTTGCGTACCATTGCAGAGTCCAATCTTCAAGCTTCATTACCTCATGTCGCTACGGAGCATTATGAGGGTTCTCATTGGTTAGCTTCATTTGCCATTTTTGCCCTTAATCAAAAATAAGGAACATGGCTAGTGTACAAGTCAGCGTATTAATGCCTGTATTTAATGCTTCTTCATTTTTAGAAGCTTGCTTAGAGAGTATTTGTACACAAGCATATCAAAACTGGGAGTTATTAGCTGTGGATGATTTTTCAACGGACAATTCGTTGGATATTCTGAATCGATATGCTCAATCGGATCAGCGAATACAAGTGTTTTCTAATACAGAAAAAGGTATTATTCCGGCACTTCGATTAGCCTATGCAAATTCAAAGGGACGTTTAATCACTCGCATGGATGCGGATGATTTGATGCCTGCAGATAAATTGTTGGTAATGAGCCAGGCATTGGCTGAGGCAGGGGCCGGTCATGTGGTAACAGGGAAAGTGGCCTATTTTTCAGATACTGGTTTACAAGATGGCTATAGGCGGTATGCGGCCTGGTTGAACAATTTGGTTGATCATCAAAACCACTGGTCGGAAATCTTTAGAGAATGTGTGATTCCTTCTCCAGCTTGGATGATTAATAGAAATGATTTAGATGCTTGTGGCGCTTTTGATCCTAATAATTACCCAGAGGATTATGATTTAGTTTTTCGGTTTTTTCAATTTGGGCTTCAAGTGGTGGGTCTCGATCATTTAGTACATCATTGGCGGGATCATCAAAGTCGAACATCTAGGACGAATGATACCTATGCCTTAAATGCCTATTTTGATATCAAGATTCAATATCTGCAAAGCTTGAAAATTTTAGATAGTAAAACCATTATACTTTGGGGAGCTGGCAGAAAAGGAAAAGATTTAGCTCAAAGACTGATTGATCAATCATTGGATTTTCAGTGGACATGCAATGTTCCTTCTAAATGGGGTCACACGATTTATGGGCAGTGTATGCAGACGCCGGAAGCAGTCCTCCAGTATGAGTATCCATTGGTTTTAATTGCTGTTTCAGGTCCAGTTGACCAAGTAGAACTAGAGAAAAAGCTTATTCATGAAGGCTTAATAAAAGGAGAGTCGTATTATTTCTTTTGTTGACGTATGAAATATAATTGGAAGCAAATTCGACAGGATGCCATACTAGGTTTATCCTTTGGTCAGCGGCAGGGTGCAGGTGCTGATAAAGATCTCATTGCTCAGATTAAGCATATGGTCCTGGCTAGTCAACAAAAGCGACTTAGTCCAATCATGTATCAACATGACTTAGAGTTGTGTTTTACAGCTCATCTGCAGCGTAAGATTATCGCGGACGAAGTGATTGAATTATTTAAGACACATACCGGTGATTTTGATATTTATGCCTTGATGTATTTGGTTCGCTATTGTAGGCATAATCAATATAGTCTACCCAATCATTTGATCATAGAACTATTTGAGCATCATCCAGATTATGAAACTTGGGGAAAGTGGATGAGTTTGTTATTAGAGGATGACCAAATCAAGATTTGGTATATCTATGAAGAAGGCTTAGAAGAATATCTAAAACAGGCAGAGCATACAGGCTTAGGATTTGATTCCGATTGGTATGTTAAAACCATTCAAAAGTCCTTTTGGAAAGCACTGAATGACTCGGATAAGAGCAGTGCTCAAGTCATATTGGATGAGGCTTATCAGCATCCGCTTTCCAAGGAGGGCGCTATTAATCAATATGTTCATTTTTTGGAGGAACAACTAACTAATCCAAGCTATATTATTGAACAAATTAATGCTTGTGTGCAGTATTGGTCGGAGTTTGGGGATCGCAAACTGGAAGGCAGTTTAAAACAGTTTTTGCTGGGTATTCATTTTAAGACGCTTATTGAGGTCATTGGGGAAGAAAAATTGGATCAACTGTTGGCATTTGAATCTTTTTTAAAGGTTATCGTTGAGAATTTATACCGTCATAATGATTTTCAGCATGCAAGTTGGTTGTTGCGAAGATTGTTACAAAATGGTATAGTTATTAACAGTGATTTTGCTTATCAACATCTGCTATTTGGTATTTCTGAAGCAGATTTCAAATCCATTTGGATAGACCTAGTAATGGGAAGAATTCCAGAAGTTCATGCAAGAATGATATATGGTATGTTCATTTTTTCTTGGCAAGAATTGCCCTTGAGCTTAGTTAAGCAAATTGTACCATTATTAAACCCAAGTGCTTTTCCACCTGGTTTATTTTATATATTGGATCGGCTAACTTATATCGTGTCTTCTTCCGATTTGCAGGAAGCCTATCATTATTTTTCCAACTTAAACAATCCAGTTATTGCTAGAGCAGAGCTCGATGTGCGTATGCAAATGGAACAATACCTAGTTAAACGAAAAGGGCTACTTGAAGTGTTGAATAAATACGGTCAACTACCAAAATAAAAATTCATGAGTGAACAAATGTTTCTGCATCAATATGCAGAGGAAAAATATAGGGAAGAATTGGAAGGTCTTGCTGCGGAGTATCAAGATCCAAAGCCGCACAATTGGATATTGAGCCCACGGGCTGTTGTTCACTTTTTGATAGGAGGTCCTTTAAAGTCTAAGCAAAAGATTAGCCCAAAGTATTTTGGAGATAAACGATTAATGGAAGTGGCTGTAGCTTCGCTGGCTACGGATAGAGCATTATTATTGGTAGGTGTTCCTGGGACTGCAAAAACTTGGGTGTCTGAGCATTTATCTGCTGCCATTTGTGGAGATTCAAAAATTCTAGTGCAAGGAACAGCGGGTATCATGGAAGACGCTTTGCGGTATAGTTGGAATTATGCGTCCTTATTAAAGGATGGTCCTAGTATGGATGCGATTGTTCCTTCTCCAGTGATGTATGCGATGCAAGCTGGTAAAATCGCTAGAATTGAGGAGTTGACTCGTATTCCTTCTGATGTGCAGGATACTTTATTGACCATCCTTTCAGAAAAAAGTTTACCTATACCAGAGTTGAATACAGAAATTAGAGCCCTTGCAGGCTTTAATATCATAGCTACATCTAATACCAAAGATAAGGGGGTAAATGAGCTGTCAGCTGCCCTTCAAAGACGTTTTAACGTAGTTCAATTGCCTCTTCCAAAGCATTTGAAAGATGAGGTTCAAATTGTTCAAACTCGTTTGAATGCAATGGATTTTCAAATTGAGCTACCTAAAAATGCCATTCCAGAAGCATCTATTATCAAGTTAGTGAAGGTCTTTAGAGAACTAAGAAATGGAATGGTAGAAGAAGGTGCCATGAAATTAAAGAGTCCTAGCAGTGGATTGAGTTCAGCGGAGGCTATATCTGTACTTAATAATGCCGCTGTATTGGCTGTTCACTTTGGTGATGGGGTAATTTCTGATCAAGACTTAGCGGTAGGTATGACGAATGCAGTACTTAAAGATCCTACCAATGATAAACCCATCTTTAATGAATACTTGGAAGTAGTTATGAAGAATCGAAAAGATATGACTGGCTTATATGAGGCGTGTAAAAAATTGATCTTTTAGTTTTGGAAATTCGTTTCGCAGGCATCAGACATCACGGACCAGGTTCAACAAAAAACCTGGTGTATTTGCTCGAGCAATTCGATCCAGATTGTATCCTCATTGAAATGCCTCAAGAAACAGAAGATCTTTTTAAACATATCGGAAGTACCTTATTAAAGGCCCCTGTTTCTATTTTGGTGCACGATAAGAAAGATCCATCACGGGTTTCTTATTTACCTTTTACTGCTTTTTCTCCAGAGTGGCAAACTATCAAATGGGCCAATGCGCATGAGAAAAAGGTGCGTGCCATAGATTTACCATTGGGCTATTTCAAAGCTGCAGAAAATTATAAGCAAGGTTTATTAAAGGATTTTAAAATATTAAAGTTCAGTAATCCTTTAGCTCAAATGGCCCAATTGGCTGGTTTTTCTGATATGGAAAAATGGTGGAATGAGACTTTTGAACAGCATAGTGAGGAGCAGGATAGTTTTCATTTGGTCGAATATATGATGGACAATTTGAGGGATTTGGATGAACCTAGTAATAAAGAGACTTTGGTTCGAGAGGCCTTCATGCGGGAACAAATCAGAGCTCAAGCAAAGCAAGATTATGCACGCATACTGGTAGTGGTGGGTGCTTGGCATATTCCTGCAGTAAAACAGTGGAATAGTATCAAGGCCGCATCCGATAAGCTATTGTTGAAGCCTTTAAAAAAGATAAAAGTGGACCAGTTTTTCATACCCTGGTCTTATGAGCAAATTAGTATTAGTTCGGGTTATCGGGCGGGTGTATTTTCCCCAGCTTGGTATGAACATCTCTATAAGTATAATGATGAAGCGCCAGATCGTTGGTTAATTTTAGCAGGTCGATTATTGCGTCAAAAGGGCTTTGTTATTTCTCCGGCACAGATTGCTGATGCTGCCTTATTAGCTCGTCAATTGGCACAGATGCGCCAACTTAGAATTCCAGGTATTCTAGAATGTTGGGATGCTATTCAATCCATAATGGGTACTGGAAACCGGGCTATTCTAAATCTAGTATGGATTGATTTAGTAATTGGTAAGACTGTTGGAAAAGTGGACCAATCCATTTTGGCTGCACCGCTTTTTAAAGATTTGGAAGTTCAATTAAAGAAAGCCCGGTTATCTGCAGTATTGAAAACTTCAGATCGATTAAAAAAAGAATTAGACTTACGAAAGGCTGCACATTTGAATGCTTCTCGACTTTTTCATCGATTGCATATATTAGACATTCCTTTTGCTCAAATACGAAAAACTTCGAATGCGAAGAAAGGCTCTTTTGCGGAGCATTGGTCACTGAAGTGGACAGACTCCTGTATGATCAAATTAAGTGAGGCTGGTGTTTGGGGGACACAAATTGAATTAGCAGCGGCGCATAAATTGGAGCACAAAACAGCCTCTTCGGAACATTTAGGACAGCTTGTGGGCTATCTAGAGCAGTCGCTTCAAGCCCAATTGGCGAGTGTGTTTGAGTCTATTGTTGATCGTATATTTGAAGTCTTGGTCTTCAATGATGAACCTAGGCAGATTCTAACATTAATTGCTCCGCTGGTTAATATGCTTCGATATGGAGACCTTCGAAAAATGAATCAATCGAGTATTCTAGAATTATTAGAGCGATTGGTACCTAATGTTTGCAGTTATCTGCCAGAGAGTTCTGCCCATATTTCAGAAGAAGATGCGGAGCTTTATGTAGATGAGTTAATGGAATTCAATCATGCACTAGATTTATTAGAAGAGTCGGATTATGTGGAACAGTTTCATGCTGCATTAATGCGTATTGTGAAAATGGATCAGATGAGTGCAGAAATTCAAGCGGCTTGTATTCGATTATTACTGGATAAGCAACTATTGGACAACACCTTTGTATTGTTGTTCTTGAATAAAGTATTGACTGGTGCTCAAGATTGGGCTTATGCAGCAGCTTGGTTAAAAGGCTTTTTACGGTCCAATCCAGATTTATTTATCTACAACGAGCCATTTAGAGTTTTAGTAGATCAGTGGGTCAATCAACTAAGAGAGGATCATTTTAGGTCTGCTCTACCGACTTTAAGAAAAGCTTTTGCAAGCATGCAACGATCTTCAGCAGGTCAATTATTGACGGCATTAGAGGCGCCTAATTCAGGTTTGATAGCAATGGAAGAATCTATTTTTGAGGGACATCCAGCATGGGAAGCAACTTTACGCTCCATACTCCACATCTGACATTTCACTTTCATGAGGCGTTGGTTCATCGTCACTGAGTTGTTTTGGAACGAGCCAAAAGTTATTCACACCCTCTCGAAGGATGATACCAATCTTTTGCAGATTCAATAATTCCAATAGGCCTAGGAATGTGATGATAGCATGCATCCTGTTCTCCAATTTCTCGAATACATCTTCAAAGGACGCGCGCTCTTTTTCTACAATCAAATCAATGACATAAGTTTGTTGTCCTTGAATGGTGTAGTTATAATTGTGAATCTTATGTACTGTCTTTTTTGAGGTGCGATCATCGAAGCGAGCCATTACCCGTTCAAAGGTTTTTAATAGCCTGAACAAGCTTAGGGATTCAAGCTCGGTATCCACTAAGGCTTTGGTAGCAATTTCTTGTAATTCTTTAACTGCGTATGGGCGATTCGATTTCTGCGCTCGATCACTTTCCAGTGTTCGAAGTTCCTCTATTACAGACTTGTATTTTTTGTATTCAATTAAGCGTTGAATTAACTCGTCTCTTGGATCTATTTCTTCTCCTTCTTCATTAACTTGCTTGCGAGGTATGAGCATTTTGGCTTTTATCCTACAGAGCGTTGCAGCAACTAAGATGAACTCCGATGCTAAGTCGATATTCAGTGCTTCCATCTGTTTAATGTAGGACAGGAAGTCATCCGTTATCTTAGCAATAGGAATATCATTAATATCTAATTCATCTCTTTCAATGAAAAAAAGCAGCAGGTCGAAGGGACCATTAAACTGTTCAATCTCTATTTTATAGCTTTGCTGCATGGATATAAAGTGATCAAAAGAAATATATTAGTAAAAATAGTCTTTTTGAAGGACTTTTTGATGAACTATCTTGTTATTATAAACCATGCATCGATCGGATAAATTTCAAGAAACCCGAACTTCTTTTCGGTTTTTTTTTCTACTGCTTCAGCATTTGACTTTGCGAAGGCTGATGAACATGGTTCAGACCTTTCTTTCCTTTTACTTTTCGAAGTGGACGAAAAAACCGGTGCATTGGGGAAAACCCTTTGGGGTGAGTATAGAGCCAACGACTGCATGTAATTTAAAGTGTCCAGAATGCCCTAGTGGTTTGAGAGCATTTACCCGTTCTACTGGAAATTTGAAAACCGATTTTTTTAGGCAAACAGTTGATCAGCTCAAACGTGATACTACTTACATTACCTTTTACTTTCAGGGAGAACCATTTATTAATCCGGCTTTCTTGGACATGGTTGCATATGCAAGTAATGAAGGTATGATTTGTGCAACATCTACCAATGGACATTTCTTAACAGAGGAGGTTTGTGAGCGCATTATTGAATCTGGATTGCACCATTTGATTATTTCTGTGGATGGTATGACCCAAGAAGTATACGAACAGTACCGAATTGCAGGTAATCTTAAAACGGTATTACAAGGTATGCGCACCATGGTGGAAGTTAAGCGTAAAAGGAGAAGTGTTTATCCATTAATCAGTATGCAATATCTGGTAGTTAGGCCAAATGAACATCAGATTGATTTGGCTCGATCAGTGGGAGCAGAGATTGGAGTAGATCGAGTTTTGTTTAAAACGGCTCAAATTTATGATTATAAAGAAGGTTCGGATTTAATTCCAACAATTGATAAATACGCAAGATATAAAGAGGTTTCGCCGGGTGAATGGGCTATTAAAAATAGTTTATCTAATCATTGTTGGCGTTTGTGGAACGATGCGGTAATCACCTGGGACGGAAAGGTGGTTCCTTGTTGCTTCGACAAAGATGCCAAATATGTAATGGGAGATTTGAAGGAAGAAAATTTCGAAGATATTTGGAATGGCACCAAATATAAAAGCTTTAGATCCAATGTTTTGGAATCACGCACTAGCATTGATATTTGTCAAAATTGTACAGAAGGTTGTAAGGTATGGGAATAATGCAAAATAAAGTTTTGCATAGTACTATTTAGTCAAATTTATGTTCTGTGATTTGCAGGGTTGTAAATTAAAATTTATCTTTACATTGCTACTCAGGTAAAGAATTATTTAGAACCTAAATTGGACTCTTATTTTTGGTAGTTCAAGAATTTTTCTCGAATTTTACTATTCGAACCACAGTTAATTATCCAATTTAATCTTTAAAAAATCTAGAATCCAAGGATATGTTTTTTGCATATCATTTGGGTAGCATTTTTTGGGGTATATTAGATATACACACTATTTATAATGGAATTATATAAAACAATATTTTCAGGACGATTAGAATTTGGAACGCAGCGATCTTTTGAAAAGGTCTTTAATCTGTATGAGCATAGGTTAGAGAACTATTACAAAAATGGTATTTCTTTGCCGGCAGAAGAGATTTTTGATGCTGAAAATTATTCTATTGATATTCCTAGAAAAATTGTTCAATCCACTGAGAAGCATTGGAAGAATACATGCAATATGTTGAATTATATTGTTCAATATGCAATTGCAGGTTCGCTTCGTGCTTGGATGACTAAGGACGGTGTGTTACATGATGAACTTTTCGTTGAGCCAGCAAGTGAAAAAATGGCAACCTTAGCCTACATGAAAGGGCGTAATTTACTTTCAAATGAGGGTAAAATGGAGGATGCAAAAGTAGCTTTTGATCGCGCTATCAATAAATTTGAGCGTCACGCTATGGCTTATGAAAGACGTGGAAAAGTAAATATGAAACTCAATAATCTAGATGATGCAATCTATGATTATAATAAGAGTATCAAAATAAATCCAAATGCTGCCGAACCTTATATTGGTTTAGCCAAGGTACACTACTTAAAAGGTGATCTAGAAGAGTCTATAAAGCATTTCGACTTAGCAACTAAAAAGTGTATTCCTCATCAGCCAATTTACTTTAAGGCAAAGCGTATGAAAGGGGAATGTCATATTGCACTCAAGCAATACGATAAGGCCATTTTTGAATTCAAACTTTTCTTGAAGCGTAAATTTAATCCAAAGAATTCTAATATACTTTGGATTTCGAATGTCTATGCAAGCTATGGTAAATGCCTGATGAGTATGTCAGACCCTGAGGCGGCAGTTGAGGCCTTTGATCAGGCTTTAGCTTCTGCGACACCAAAGTCTTTGGGCTTTGATAAAACAGAAACACTTATTCTAAGGGGTATGGCCAGGAAGAAAGCCGGCATAACTGGTTTTACTTCTGATTGGCAGGAAGCAGCCATAATGGGTTCTTCAAAAGCAGAAGAATTATTGCAAACGAACAAATAATTAGCATATTATTTTCGTTTAAAAATGACTTCAGTATTTTACTGAAGTCATTTTTTGTTTAAATCAGTTTTTAGCATGCGCATACTTATCCTTATTTGTTTTTCTTTACTGGCAGGATCATTGCAGGGACAGTCTTTTCACAAGAAGGTAGATCTAAAGGCAAGCGTACTTAAAAAGTATGAAAAAGCTAGAGTGCTGATGGAACAAAATCAACTAGAAGATGCACTTGATTTACTTGAACAATGTCAAGAAAAAGATCCTATTTTCTACGATGCTTTCTACCGGGCGGCGCTCATTCAAGCTAGTCTTCAAGACTGGGAAGCTGCTGAACGAACGTTTAAGGTATGTTTAGATTTAGCACCAGATTACAGAAAAGATGTACAAGCAAATTTAGGTTATATACAGATGGAGTTGGGAAACTACACCTCTGCGATACAATACTTGAATGCCTACTTAGCTAGTGATATTCGAAATGAAAATGAACGTAAATCCGTTGAGCGGGTCATTCAAAATGCTACTTTTTTAAGTACAGTCGATCAAGATGTTCCTTTCGATCCTCAACCTTTAGTTCAATTTAATACGAAAAAAGATGAGTACTTCCCATCCATAAGTATAGATGGTCAAGAATTTGTTTTTACGCGCAGAGTAGTGCTTGGAGATGCTTTTAATGAGGATTTTTTTAGAGCTACAAGAGACGAACAAGGGGAGTGGACTAATCCAGAGCCGTTTACAGCAATGAATACTTCATTTGATGAG
Source organism: Mesoflavibacter profundi (assembly GCA_964225135.1). Classification (GTDB taxonomy): domain Bacteria; phylum Bacteroidota; class Bacteroidia; order Chitinophagales; family Saprospiraceae; genus AM-2324. Next base: position 3,145 of record CAXQNQ010000169.1, on the reverse strand, counting down.
GGCGCTAGATCTATTGCTGCGGACGGTAGGACAGTGATTGTTACTTATTGTAATCAAAAAGGAGGGCTAGGTTCCTGCGATTTGTATTCAGCAACTTTTTCTAATGGGAAGTGGTCCAATTATAGCAATATTGGCGCCCCAGTGAATTCTAATAGCTGGGAGTCTCAACCGGCTATTTCCGCTAATGGAGAAAAGTTGATTTTTTGCAGTAATCGACCAGGTGGATTTGGAGGCAAGGACTTATGGTTGACCACTTTAGATAGTCAAGGTCACTGGACCGAACCCGTTAATCTGGGGCCAACCATCAATACGCCTTTTGATGATAAAACACCATTTCTTCATCCAGATGGATCTACCTTATACTTTATGTCTGATGGTCATCCTGGCTTTGGGGGATTTGATTTGTTTATGGCGCGATTAGGCAGTGATGGCAACTGGCAAGAACCTAAAAATCTGGGTAGTCCCATCAATAGTAAGATGGATGAGGGATTAATGGTCGTGGACTTTCAGGGAGAACGGGCATATTTCGCTACAGACCGACCACTGAATAGTCAAAAAAAGACTGGTAAATATGCTGATTATGATCTGTATGCTTTTGAATTATATCCAGATATACGCCCCAATCGAGCCGTATTTGTTCGAGGAAAGGTTTTAGATGCACAAAGCAAGGATCCTCTTCAAGCTAAGATTGAATTATATGATTTAAGAACAGCGGGTCAAGCTATTACAAAGTATACCGATACGGATGGTTCTTTTTTGTTTGTCTTGGAAGATAATCGAGAATATGGGGTATTTACCCAAGCTGATGGCTATTTAACAGCGTCTATCAATTTCAATTTGGTAGATTATAATGAAGAGACGCAAGACGGATTAGAGATCTTGCTTACGCCAATAGCTGAATTGGAAACGAATAAGCAAAATATCCTAGAAAATGTCTTTTTTGATTCGGGGCAGGCGACTTTACAAACAAAATCACTCCTAGAGCTAGACCTTCTAGCTGATTTAATGCTTGAAAATGACTTTAGAATCAAAATCATTGGACACACAGATGATATAGGCGATGAAATGGACAACTTAGCTTTATCTCATGCACGTGCAAAAGCAGTAGTAGACTACCTAGTTGCTAAAGGCATTCCTGAATCTAAATTAGGATTTGAGGGCAGGGGAGAGCTGGAACCTATTGCAGATAATACTACTGAGGAAGGTAGGCGAGCCAACCGAAGAACTACTTTCTTAGTTTTAGATTAGCGCAAATTCAAACCACTGAAAAAAATAAAATCAACTTTTTAAAGCAGCTTATCCGTGATTATGTGATACTTACCCGTTAAGTTTTGAGGTCTTTTCTTATTTTTGCGCACTAAATCCAATTAAATATGGGGCGCAGGAGAAAGAAAAAAATATACCACGATATAGAGATTACTGGCATTGCCGATAAGGGCAAAGCAGTAGGACGTACAGCGGAAGGTGAGGTAATTTTTGTTAAAGGTGTAGTACCGGGCGATGTGGTTGATATTCTTCGGACTAAAAAACGCTCCAAATATGTGGAGGGTAGAGCTATCGAAATCAAGTCCTACTCAAAAGAACGGGTAGAGCCATTCTGTGAGCACTTCAATTATTGTGGCGGGTGTGATTGGCAGCAAATGACTTATGAAACCCAGCTCCAACACAAAGAGGACCTAGTGAAAAATGCTATCCTTAGACTTGGAAAGACCGAGCCGCAGGCCTTTTTGCCCATAGCCGCTTGTGCAGATACCACTTTTTACAGGAATAAAATGGAGTATAGTTTTTCTTGTAAAAGATGGTTGAGTCCAGAAGAATTGAATGATGAAACTATTTCCAACAAGGAAGATGTATTAGGATTTCACCCTAAAGGTGCCTTTGATAAGATTATAGATATTAAAAAGTGTTGGTTACAACCTGATCCATCCAATGAAATTCGATTAGAATCTAAGCGTCTAGCTATTGAACAGGGATTGACTTTTTTTGATGCTTATTTGAATGAAGGTTTTATGCGGAATATGATTATTCGCTTGACTTCAACAGGTGAACTTATGCTGATCTACGCCTTTTATTCCAATGAGCAGGAAAAGATAAATACCTTCCTAGATGCTATCATTGAACGATTCCCACAAATCAACTCATTGTTTTATGTAGTCAACCCTAAGAAGAATGATTTCTTATTGGATTTAGACTTTGAATTATATCACGGTAAGGACCACATCATCGAGCAATTAGGGAATACTAAGTTTAAGATTGGACCTAAATCATTTTTCCAAACTAACTCCAAGCAAGCTAAAGTCTTGTATGATCAAGTAGTTGAATTTGCTGGATTGGATGGCACACAAAATGTGTATGATTTATATACAGGTGTAGGATCCATAGCATTATATGTATCTGCCTTTGCCAAGCACGTAGTGGGTATTGAAGAAATACCAGCTGCCATAGCTGATGCTAAAATCAACATGGCTATGAATCAAATCGAAAACTGTACGTTTTATGCTGGTGATGTGAAGGATGTTTTGACAGATTCTTTTGCTCAAGAGCATGGTGCACCTGATTTGGTTATTACTGATCCACCTCGAGCAGGGATGCACCCTGATGTGGTAGAGATGTTCCTAAAATTGGCAGCGCCTCGCATTGTTTATGTGTCTTGTAACCCAGCTACACAAGCCAGGGATATCCAATTGCTGAGTGAAAAATATGACTTGATAAAAGTACAGGCAGTAGATATGTTTCCCAATACACACCACGTTGAGAGCATCGCATTACTAGAACTCAAATCTTAATCCCACAAAGGAAGGTGTTCTAGTTGTATCGCTTCTCCATAGAAATGTTCTGCGGTTTGTCTGAAGGAATCAGTTAGATCTGATACATAGAACTTATGTTTGCCTTGCTGTGGTCCTGGATTCAGGAGTTGTTTTTCTGTTAGTATCTGTTTGACCATATCTGCAGCAACTTCCGAAGATTCCATAATTTCAATTTGAGGTCCCAAATATGCTTGGATGGACGACTTGATGAGCGGATAATGTGTACAGGCTAAAAGCAGGGCGTCCATGTCTTGAAATCCAGGATCTTTAAGGTAGTTCTCAATGATGGACTGACTGATTTGGTTATGAACAAAGCCTTCCTCAATCATAGGTACAAA
>CAXQNQ010000168.1:0-5696 GCA_964225135.1 Mesoflavibacter profundi | reverse complement strand
GATCAAAGCAACGCTATCATCTCCAATAAATTCTTCTCCCAATACAAAAGCTTGAGCCAATCCATTTGGTACATGTTGCTCTACATAAGAAAACTCCATCCCTAGCTCACTGCCGTCCTTTAGCAATTTTCTAAAATTAGGCAGATCCTCTGGCGTAGAAATAATTAAAACTTCCCTAATCCCAGCTGAAATTAAAGTAGAAAGAGGATAATATATCATAGGCTTATCATATACCGGCATCAATTGCTTACTTACAGCCATGGTTAATGGATAAAGCCTGGTACCTAATCCGCCTGCTAAAATTATTCCTTTCATATCTTATTTAGATTTAGGGATGAATATAAATTGAGGTCCTAATTCGCTTAAAACAAATAAGCAGAGCTCATTCGTTTTCTCCTTATAAACCTTGCGAAATCCATCAATTTTATCTGGTTCAATAATATTCTTAGTTACAAATTCTTCTAAGCTAGATGCATTGACCGACCAATTTCCATCAAAAGCTTCCTTTGCTATCAAAAGTATACCCATATCCATCTCATGTTGGTGGACAACAAAGATAGGATACAAGGAAACATCAGCATCTATAATAGTCTGTGCTGCTTGTGATAACAACCCTGCATATGGTTCTAGCTCTTTTTCTAACATCCGCATCTTTAATCGATCACTCATGCTATCTCTTTTTTTGCTAAATTAAAGTATTAATCGATTATGACTACATTTCTAATCTGATTTAAAAACAAATATAGTTACCATTCAATTCAATCACATGAGAATATTGCCTTTACTTCTATTCTTGACAGCAAGTACATTTAGTCATGCTCAAAATAGTATAAGTGATTTCACCAAAACGATGAATCCTTCATCTGGATACTTTAACTTTTACGCAGATCCAGTGAATAATAAAGTATACTTAGAAGTTTCTGAATTCAATAAAGACTTCCTCTACATGGCCAGTCTTTCAGATGGTTTAGGCTCTAATGATATTGGTCTAGACAGAGGAAAATTGGGTCCAGCTAGATTGGTATATTTCGAGCAACAAGGTGCCAAAGTTTTACTTGTTCAGAAAAACACTGACTATAGAGCAGAATCTGATAATGAGTTAGAGCGTAAAGCAGTTGAGGAAGCCTTTGCAAAGTCAATATTATTCGGTTTCGATGTAAAAGCGACTAATGGAAATACGGTCCTTATTGATATCAGCCCAATGCTCATGAGCGACTTATACGATGTAGCCAAAACTATTGACAGAAGGGGGCAAGGAAATTATAAATTAGATACCAAACGGTCTGCAATTCGTTTTGACCAACTCAAAGCTTTTCCAAAAAATATTGAGTTAGAAGCATACATTACTTTTAGTGGTCAACCTAAAGGAAGATACTTAAGTTCTGTAACTCCAGAACCAAGATATCCAACAGTAGCATTACACCACTCATTCATAGAATTACCAGACTCCAACTATGAAAAGCGCTTGTTCAGACCGGATTGTGGATATTTCTACACAAGTTACTTTGATTATGCAACACCAATCCCTGCTTCTTTAGAGAAAAGATATATCAATAGACACCGATTGGAAAAAAAATACCCAAATAAGAAAAAATCTGAAGCAGTAGAACCCATAATATATTATATGGACCCTGGATGTCCTGAGCCTGTAAAATCTGCATTAATGGAAGGGGCAGCATGGTGGAATCAAGCTTTTGAAGCAGCTGGATTCATTGACGGATTTCAAATAAAAGAACTTCCTGCAGGTGCAGACGCATTAGATGTGCGATACAATATGATCCAGTGGGTACATAGATCAACCAGAGGTTGGTCGTATGGTGCAAGTATTAAAGACCCCCGCACAGGCGAAATTATCAAAGGGCATGTAAGTTTAGGGTCATTGCGAGTAAGACAGGATTTCATGATTGCTGTTGGACTGATAAATGCCTATAGAGATGGTGATATTGCAGATCCAAAAGCTATGGAATTAGCCTTGGCAAGACTTCGCCAATTGGCTGCACATGAGGTAGGTCATACCTTAGGTCTAGCCCATAACTTTGCTGCAAGTACGAATGATAGAGCGTCAGTTATGGATTACCCCCATCCATTAGCCAAATTGTCTAGGGGTAAGATTGATCTGTCCGATGCGTATGATACCGGAATAGGCGATTGGGATATCCAAACGATTAAATATGGCTATCAGGAATTTGAGGATGAAGCAAAAGGGCTTGAAGCTATTCTACAGGAAAATAATGATAGGGGTTTTAGATACATAACAGATCAAGATTCAAGACCAGCCTACAGCTTTAACCCATATTCCCATTTATGGGATAATGGTGAGGATCCAGTAGCAGAACTAAGAAGAATCATGGAATATAGAAGTATCCTAGTTAAGGCCTTTTCGGACAAAGTGATTCCGACTAAAACCCCACTATCTGAATTAGAAAAAATATTCGTTCCAATTTACCTATCACCAAGGTATCAAATAGAAGCTGTTGCTAAGATAATTGGAGGTCAAGATTTTACTTATTCAGAAAAAGGGGATGACAATCCAAAACCGAGAGCCGTAAACTTTAGAATCCAAAAGGATGCTATCAATGCACTTATGGAATTGATTCAGCCCAGCCAATTAGAAATTCCATACAGTGTGATTGAACAGATTCCACCTACGGCTTACGGCTATAGCAGAGGAAGGGAGTATTTTAAAAGTGATATAGGAGGGACCTTCGATCCAATTGCCGCAGCACAAAGTATGAGTGGTACAGTAGTACACTTCTTACTACACCCTACTAGACTCAATAGATTGGTTCAACAAAATGCGCAAGATGAAGGTCAAATATCTATTGACGAATATTTGGATGTCATTGAAAAAAACATCTTACAACAAAGGCCGCGTAATCAAATGCAACAACTGATTGTACTCAATACGATTGCTCAAGTTTTTGACCACTATTTTTCCATGGCGGTAGATGATAATACACCAAACTATGTGCGAGTGGCGATAATCAATAAGATCGAACAATATGCCAAAGACGGTTCTACAATTCGATCAGTTTCAGGCAGTAATTACTTCACCATGAAGTACCGCATATATAAAAATACACCAAAGGAATTACTTAAAGTTACACCTGTAAGTATACCTGATGGGTCACCAATTGGATCATGTGGACATGCACATTAATAAAAAACCCGACAACAATTGTTGTCGGGTTTTTTATTATACAACCTTTTTTAGTTGATTTCCCTTACAGTATGTCACCTTAGTCTTAAATTCAGTTGGTCCACATTCCAATTCTCGATATGCAATGTCGTGATGATCCACTTTAAATTCTACTGAATTTTGATCAAGTTGAAAGAAGGTAGATGGAGTTATATGTACACTTAGTTTACCCACTTGTATGGTCTTCTCCACATGATAATGCCCACAAAACACATGAATCTCTCTATCTGACTGAAGTAAAACATCTTGGACTTCTTGATAATTATTTAGCGGGTAATTTTCATCCATAAAAGGGACGCCAACATGAGCTGGAGGGTGGTGCATAAAAACTATAATCCGATGCGAGGCTCTTGAAAGCTTTGATCTTAACCAATCCAACTGAGTTTTGGAAAGGTAATTGGTTGAAGTATCCAAATACAATAGATCTTGCCCATTTAGCTTCAACTTATAAAACAGGTCTTCCCCCTCCATCAAATGGCGCAATCCAAATACATCAGCTAGCATTTTAGAATCATCATGATTACCTGCGATAACAGAATATGGAATCTGAATGGATTCAAGGCGATCATGAATCCAATTGTATATCTCCATGTCTCCAGATTGAAAACACAAGTCCCCAGTAATCACAATATGATCAGGTGCACTTTGTTGTGCTTTTTCGAGGATGGTATCAAAATTCTTACGAACATCTACTCCAAACGTGTCCTCATAAACTTCACCTATATGTAAATCAGTTATCTGAAGGATTCTCATAGTATATTGCAAGCCTTTACCTGTAGAGGAAGACCTGCATAAAGAGTTTGGTCTAACCCTACTGTTTATTTCTTAAATCGTTGAGATAGTTTTCTAACTCCATTTCATCAAAGATTAGTACTTCTCGTGCCTTACTTCCTTCATTTGGACCTACAATACCAAATGCCTCTAACTGGTCCATAATCCGACCGGCACGATTATAACCTAATTTTAGCCTCCTTTGAATCATAGAAGTTGATCCATGCTGATTTTGAACGACAAGTCTTGCCGCATCCTTAAACAAATCATCAACATCGCTGTAAGATACATCAGAATTTCCAAATCCTTCTTCATCCCCAACATACTCTGGTAATAAATAAGGTTCTGGATATCCAGGTTGTTCACTAATATGACTCAAAACTTTTTCAACTTCTGGAGTATCAACGAATGCACATTGCAACCTAACCATTTCACCATTTACGGATAGTAGCATATCACCACGACCAATCAACTGATCTGCACCACCAGCATCTAAAATCGTTCTAGAATCCACCTTAGAAGTTACTTTGAATGCAATACGCGCTGGGAAGTTTGCTTTAATAATACCTGTAATAATATTGACTGAAGGTCGCTGAGTAGCAATAATTAAGTGAATACCAATCGCACGGGCTAATTGAGCCAATCGACCGATCGGTAATTCTACTTCTTTACCCGCAGTCATAATTAAATCTGCGAACTCATCAATAACTAAGACAATGAATGGTAAATAGCGGTGACCATTTTCTGGATTGAGTTTACGTTTGATAAACTTATCATTATACTCTTTTAGATTCCTGGCTTTCGCTGTTTTCAGTAGGTTATACCTATTATCCATCTCGATACAAAGCGAATTCAAAACATGAACAACTTTGTTTGTTTCAGTTGTTATCGGCTCTTCCTGACCAGGCAGTACACCAAGGAAAAACTTATCAATTGAAGAATATGGGAAAAGCTCTACTTTCTTAGGATCGATCAATACCAACTTCACCTGAGAAGGGTGTTTCTTGTACAATAAGGACATCAAAATAGTATTGATACCTACCGATTTACCTTGACCAGTAGCACCGGCTACTAATAAGTGAGGCATTTTGGCTAAATCTGCTACAAAAACCTCATCTGAAATGGTCTTACCTAAAGCAATAGGCAAATCCATTTTAGCATCCTTGTACTTTGGAGATTGTAAGACCTCCTTTAATGAAACAACCTGCTTTTTCTTATTAGGGACTTCAATACCAATAGTTCCCTTTCCTGGAATAGGTGCGATTATACGTATACCTAATGCAGAAAGCGATAAGGCAATATCGTCCTCCAAGTTCTTAATTTTGGATATTCTTACTCCTGGTGCTGGGACAATTTCATAAAGCGTTACCGTAGGACCCACAGTAGCTCTAATCTTCGTAATTTCAATCTTGTAATTCAGTAAGGTGGCAATAATCTGATCCTTATTGGCCTCCAACTCCGACCGATCAATCTCTACCTTACTCGAATCGTAATCATTTAATAGGGATAAAGTAGGATTCTTATATCTCGAGAGCTCTAGGGTTGGATCATATTCCTCGAAACTATCTGCATTTTCTGATTCTACAGAGAGCTTATTTCCTCTATTTTCAGATTTATTATCACTAATCTCCAAAGAAGCACCCGTTTCTAATGGTTTTGAAGATTCGGGTTGCTTTTTATCGACATCAAAAGACAACTCGGCACCCTTCTCCACTTTTTCTTCCGG
>CAXQNQ010000167.1:0-4260 GCA_964225135.1 Mesoflavibacter profundi | reverse complement strand
CCTTTTATTAAAACTATTTAACTATGGTTTTAAATAATTTTAACGCCTTTTAGCAAAAAAGGACTTTAGTAGTGTGCTGCAAGCTGCATCTAAAATACCTGGAACGACTTGAGTTTTAGGATGTAATAAACTTTCATTAAAGCGCATACAACCTCTTTTTTCATCATAGGCACCAAATACGATTCGACCAATTTGTGACCAATACAGTGCTCCAGCGCACATTACGCAGGGCTCCAAAGTGACATATAAGGTGCATTCATTTAAGTACTTGCTATTGAGTGCGTGAGAGGCTGCAGTAATGGCTAAGAGTTCTGCGTGAGCAGACACATCCTTTAATTGCTCTGTTTGATTGTGGGCCTTGGCTAGAATCTGGTGATTAGATACGATGACAGCCCCTACAGGGATTTAACCTGCATCATGTGCATTTTGAGCTTCTTTAAGCGCCAGTTTCATGTAATATTCGTCATTTAGAATCATTCCTTAAATGCTTTAATGGTCACTAGACTTCATTTTTGAGAAAAAAAATCTACTTAGGGTAAAATTTCAAATTAAATTAATAATAGTATCCTCGAAATTACATAGTTTTGCACATGGAAAACATAAAATTTGCACAAAATAAAATCCTCGGGGACGCGCTAACCTTTGATGATGTCCTTTTGGTACCTGCCTATTCTGAGGTTCTTCCACGTGAAGTAGACATTAGTACTCAACTTACAACAGATATTCGAATTAATGCACCCATTGTATCCGCTGCTATGGATACTGTGACGGAGTCCAATCTGGCTATTGCTATTGCAAGACAAGGTGGTGTAGGTGTTATTCACAAGAACATGTCTATTGAGGCCCAAGCAGATCATGTGCGAGCAGTGAAAAGATCAGAAAGTGGAATGATTATAGATCCGGTTACTATTAGCCCTGATTCCACTATTGAAGATGCACTAGCTTTAATGAGGCAATATCGAATCGGTGGTATTCCTGTAACAAATGAAGGTAATGAGTTGATAGGTATTTTGACCAATCGAGATTTAAGATTTGAGATCAATACAACAAGAGCAGTTCGAGAGATTATGACTTCAGAGAACTTGATCACGGCTGCTTCGGGGACTGATTTGAGTAAAGCTAAATCTATTCTTCAAGAGCATAAGATTGAAAAATTACCTGTTGTTGATGATAACAATAAATTGATAGGATTAATCACGTTCAAGGATATTCTTAAGGTTAAGAATTATCCGCAATCCTGTAAAGATGAATTCGGACGGTTAAGGGTCGGCGCTGCATTAGGAGTATCGGGCGATATGTATGATCGGGTAGCTGCCTTGATAGAAGTTGGTGTGGACTTTGTATGTGTAGATACCGCTCATGGACATAGTAAAGGAGTTTTAGATACCGTAAAAGCCTTAAAAACGAAGTATCCAGACTTACAGGTAGTAGGAGGTAATATTGCAACGGGAGCTGCTGCAAAAGCTTTAGTTGATGCAGGAGTAAATGCCGTTAAAGTTGGGGTAGGTCCTGGTAGTATTTGCACTACGCGAATTGTAGCTGGAGTTGGAGTACCCCAATTAACTGCAATCAATGATGTAGCAGAGGCCTTAAAAGGTACTGGTGTTCCCTTAATAGGTGACGGTGGTATTCGATATACAGGAGATATTGCAAAGGCTATAGCTGCTGGAGCCAATTCAATTATGGCAGGAGGCTTATTTGCTGGAGTTGAGGAAGCACCGGGTGAGACCATTATTTTAGATGGCCGTAAGTTTAAAATTTATCGTGGTATGGGTTCTTTGGGTGCTATGCAACAAGGATCTAAGGATAGATACTTCCAAGATGTGGAGGACGATATTAAAAAGTTAGTACCAGAGGGTATTGAAGGTAGAGTACCTTATAAAGGTAATTTATCGGAGGTTATGGTTCAGTATCTTGGAGGACTTAGGGCTTCTATGGGTTATTGCGGAGCCGCGACTATTGAGGCTATGCAAAAAGCACAATTTGTGCGAATCACTTCCTCTGGAATCAACGAAAGTCATCCGCACAATGTTACTATTACCAAAGAGTCTCCTAATTATAGGAGAAGGTAAAACTGTGGTATATGCTTCGAGTTGACCATCAAGGTAGGATTTCAGCTGGTGAATTTGTTTTGTTATATGATGGGATTTGTGTCTTATGCGAATCCTATATGCTCTTTTTGATGAAAAGAGATAAAAAGAAACAAGTCCGATTTGCTACATTACAATCTAACTTTGGGCAGATGATCAAGGAGCAGTTGGAAGCTCAAGGAGCACAAGACTTAGATTCAGTTTTGTTAATTGATTCAAATGGGCAAGTTTGGGTAAAGTCGGATGTAGCTTTACGAGTGAGCAAAACTATGTCTGGGCTCTGGCCTATGAGTCAAATACTCTTGATTTTACCTAGAGGGTTCCGTAATTATATTTATGACTGGGTGGCGAGAAATAGGTATAAGTGGTTTGGGCAAAAAGAAGTCTGTGAGATTCCTTCGGCGGCTGATCGCATTCGTTTTCTAGAATAATCAGAATAATTTCAAAATATTGGTATTTTCGCGTTAATCATTTAATGCACATCCAAAATTATTTGTAATGGCAAAGCATACAGATATTGCAAGAGTCCTGGCAGAGCAAAAGACAGGCGAAAAAGTAGAGGTTAAAGGTTGGGTAAGGGCGTTTAGAGCCAATCGTTTTATTGCACTTAATGATGGAAGTGGTGCCAATAATCTTCAGGTTGTTGTAGATTTTGAGCAATTTGATGATAGTGTTATTAAAGGAATTTCATTTCACTCTTGTATTGCAGTCTCTGGAACTTTAGTAGAATCTCAGGGAAGTGGTCAGGCAGTTGAATTACAAGCTGATACTATTGAAATTTTGGGTGGTAATGATTTAGAAAAGTATCCTTTACAGCCGAAGCGCCAGACTATGGAGTTCTTGAGAGAAAATGCGCACTTCAGAATGCGTACGAATACCTTTAGCTCTGTTTTCAGATTGAGACACGCACTAGCATTTGCAGTGCATAGCTTCTTTAATGAAGAAGGTTTCTATTATATGCATACCCCAATTATTACTGGATCTGATGCGGAAGGAGCAGGTGAGATGTTCCAAGTAACTACACTAGATGTAAAAGATTCCCCTAAGACGGAAGATGGACAAGTAGATTATAGCCAAGACTTTTTCGGAAAGGCGACTAATTTGACCGTATCTGGTCAGTTACAAGCAGAGATTGGTGCACTAGCTATGGGGAAGGTATATACTTTTGGACCTACTTTCCGTGCGGAGAATTCAAATACTTCTAGGCACTTAGCTGAGTTTTGGATGATTGAACCAGAAGTGGCATTTGCTGATCTGAAAGATAATATGGATTTAGCAGAGGCATTTGTGAAGTATTTAATCAACTATGTACTGGACAAATACATGGATGATTTGAATATACTAGATGCTAGAATACAACAAGAAGAAAAGAATATGAAAGCGGAGTTGAGAAGGCCAATGGGGCTTATAGAAACCCTTCGCTTTGTTGTAGACAATGAGTTTGCAAGAATTACTTATACTGAAGCTATTAATCTGCTTCGTTCATCGAAGCCTTACAAGAAAGGTAGATTTGAATACGATGTAGAGTGGGGAGTAGATCTTCAGGCAGAGCATGAACGTTGGTTAGTGGAAAAGAAATTCCAAAAACCGGTAATTGTGACAGATTATCCAAAGGATATCAAAGCATTCTATATGCGAATGAATGACGATGGAAAGACTGTAGCAGCCATGGACATACTGTTCCCTGGTATTGGTGAGGTAGTTGGTGGTTCACAGCGTGAAGAGCGTTTAAATGTGCTAATGGATCGCATGACAGAGATGGATGTACACCATGATGAATTAGATTGGTATTTAGATTTGAGAAGATTTGGTGGAAATAAGCATGCTGGATTTGGACTTGGTTTTGAGAGAATCGTTCAATTTATCACCGGGATGACAAATATTCGCGATGTAATTGCTTTTCCTAGGACACCTGGCAGTGCTGAATTTTAAGGGCATGTATATCTAATAAAAAAGGGCTAACGGTATCCGTTAGCCCTTTTTTGTAGTAATAGCAATAAAAAAGGCCAACTCTAGGTTGGCCTCAAATGCTATTAAACAAATTATAATCTCATGAAAAATGTTTCGTATATATAACTCAATTTCTTGAGTTTTAGTTTCTAATTAATTGTTTTTTAAGAGTTTGTTAAAAAAGTCGCACCTCATAAGGTGCGACCAGCTATCAACAAAT
>CAXQNQ010000166.1:0-4098 GCA_964225135.1 Mesoflavibacter profundi | reverse complement strand
AAGAATAAAAAAAGCCCCGATCCATGTCGGGGCTTTTTTTATATCACGCCAAGGTCTTTACCTACCTTGGTAAAGGCGGCAATGGCTTTTTCTAAATGTTCTCGGTCATGTCCTGCGGATAGCTGCACGCGAATCCGTGCTTTTCCTTTAGGCACTACAGGGTAGAAAAAGCCAATCACATAAATACCTTCCTTCAACAGGGCATTGGCAAAGTCTTGAGATAGTTTAGCATCATATAACATAATAGGCACGATAGGGTGCTCTCCAGGAATGATGTCGAAACCTGCTTTTTCCATTTCTGCACGGAAGTACTTCGTATTGTCCTCTAGCTTGTCTCTAAGCGCTGTACTTTCATTTAATAGATCTAACACCTTGATCGATGCCCCTACAATAGAAGGCGCCAGGGTATTGGAGAATAAGTATGGTCTAGAGCGTTGACGTAAAATGTCTACGATTTCTTTTTTCGCTGCCGTAAAACCACCGGAAGCACCACCTAGTGCTTTACCAAAGGTACCGGTCACGATATCTACACGGTCCATTACATTGCGGTATTCTATAGCGCCTCGACCACGTTTGCCCATAAAGCCAGTCGCATGGCACTCATCCACCATGACCATAGCACCATATTTATCTGCTAGATCACAAATCTTATCCAATTGCGCTATGGTCCCATCCATTGAGAACACGCCATCTGTAGCGATCATAATACGTCTTGCACCTGCAGCTGCTTGCAGCTGGGCTTCTAAATCTGCCATGTCATTGGTCGCATAACGGAATCGCTGTGCTTTACACAGTCGAATACCATCGATGATGGAGGCATGATTCAAGGCATCGGAGATAATCGCATCTTCTTTACCCAAAAGCGGTTCAAACAATCCGCCATTGGCATCAAAAGCAGCTGCATAAAGGATCGCATCTTCTTGACCTACAAAAGCAGCAATCTTTTCTTCTAATTCTTTATGGATATCCTGCGTACCACAGATAAAGCGAACAGAAGACATACCAAAGCCATGCGTTTTAATCGCTTCGATACTCGCCTCAATCACTTGAGGATGTGAGGATAGGCCTAGATAATTGTTGGCACAAAAATTAAGTACCTCTGCATTGTCATCGGTTTTGATAGATGCCGATTGCGGTGTGGTGATGATTCGTTCCTCTTTATATAATCCCGCTTCGCGGATTTCTGTTAGTTCTCCTTGAAGTTCTTGTTGTACTTGATTAAACATGCAGTTTGATTTATTCGTATTACATTTAAGTTTTCAACAGATTGTGAATAAGATATGGGCTTATCCACATGAATTTGTATTTCTTTTCTTTGGCTTAATCTGGGTTTAACTTACGCTTAACTTTGGCTTAAATTCTAGCCTTTTTACTTATAGTTTATGCACATTGACCTGTGTATATGTTTGTAAAACAATGTTACACAACCAGTTTTTTACTTAAGTTTTTCAACATATCCTGCACCATTTCACCTAAGCCAAATTGTTCTTTCCAACCCCAATCTTGGCGCGCCACCTGATCGTCTATACTATTGGGCCAAGAATCTGCAATCGCTTGTCTGTAATCTGGCGCATAGCTCATCTTAAAGTCAGGGATATGTTTTTGTATTTCTTGTGCAATCTGTTCTGGGGTAAAGCTCATGGCTGCTAAATTATAGCTGGTCCGTACTTTAACTCGAGCTGCATCTGCGTGCATGAGTTCTATAGTTGCCCGAATAGCATCCTCCATGTAAATCATCGGAAGCTCTGTATCCTTATCTAAGAACGAGGTATACGCACTATTATCTAAAGCCTCATGAAAGATGTCTACTGCATAATCAGTGGTACCTCCTCCAGGCATAGATTGATAGCCGATGATGCCTGGGTAGCGCACGGAACGCACATCTACACCATACTTTAAATAATAGTAATTGGTCCAGTATTCTCCAGCCACCTTACTCATGCCATAAACCGTGGTAGGCGTTAGGACAGTATCTTGAGGGGTTTGATTGGGTGGAGTAGTGGGACCGAAAACAGCGATGGAGGAAGGATAGAATACTTTGTCGATGGATTTTTCTCTAGCAAGCTCTAGAATATTGAATAATCCATTCATATTGATATCCCAGGTACCCAGTGGATTGAGCTCTCCTTTAGCGGAAAGAATGGCTGCTAGGTGATAGATTTGAGTGATGCTGTATTGGTCGACTACTTCGTTCAGTCGATCTTTGTCCAATACATTGATCAATTCAAATGGACCGGTAGGTTCTTCTTTTTCCCGAATATCTGAGGCGATTACATGATCAGTTCCGTAATGCTCTCTTAGGGTTTCTGTCAGGACAGAGCCTATCTGGCCGTTTGCACCAATAATAAGTATTTTATCTGTCTTCATAGCGCTACAATAATAATGCCCGAAAGTACTAAAAAAGACCTTCTTTTTATTGAAGTTAATTCAAAACTTACGAAATACGGAGAAAAGCGGATTAAAATAAAAGGCTAGGGAGCATCTGGGAATTCTGCCAGTAATTGTGCTTGATGGATTTGGTAATCCATTTTGAAAACTAAGGTCTCTTGTCCATTGGTCATACAAAGGTATGGAACCTTCAGTCCTTGGTTGTAACTGGAGATTTGTTCGGAGGTATCCTGCTTCAATTTTACTCGAGGTGCTTTGCATTCCACCAGCATGTAGGGTTGCATGGCTTGGTCATAAATTAGGAGGTCAAATCGCTTTTGGCGTTGATTATAGTGTATTTCACGCTCAATACTCAATCGATTTTTACTGTAGCCTTTGAATCGGATTAAATATTGGATGAAAAGTTGGCGAACATGCTCTTCTGGAGTGAGGGCGAGATACTTATTTCGCACTGGATCTTTGATCTCTACTCGACCATTGCTTCGCTTGATCTCAATAAATGGCTGATAGTCAAGTAGTTTTAAGTTCATTTTAAGAAAAAAATTTTTGTTGGAATGTTGCGATTTTGGCAATATAAAAATTTACGTGGAGAATAATAGAGGTTGGTTGATGTATAGCCAATTTTCCAAATAGGCGAATAATAATAATTTAGTATTATTTTAATATGTTTTTATTGTGTTAAGTGCTTGAAAATGTGGAGTCTGTTGTTTTATATTTGCATCATCAATTACGAGAAGAACACGTTACATTCCAACACAACACATCCTTTCTTCTCCTAATCATATCATCCTAATTTTTCCAAGTTTCCATCAAAAAGATAACGAGTGTACCCACATTCATTATTGCTAAGTTGTTATGTCAACTTAAAGCTATCATTATCATGACTATATAGATGTTTTCAGAAAACTATGAACACTATTTACAACCCAAAACATCAAAGTTAGTCTAGCGGCTTAAAACCGCTAATTCATTTGCTGGTAGGTGGATACTTCCCCCCAAAGGTCCACCTTCCTTGGCAAATATTAAAAAGAGAAAAGAAGTTTTGATTTAGATAGATTGAATGGTTATTTAATGGGTGAGGGAGGCAGCTTAAATTGAGTGTTAGTTAAGATGTTTAAGGATTGAACGATATGGATGTTAATTGTAAGCAAGCTGTTTCCCTTTTTTCAAAACACTTAAAGATGTAATGGTTAACTAGTGAGAGTTTTTTTTCAGGCACTATCGGGTCCCTTCCGATAGTGCTTTTTTAATGTAAAAAGGGAAGCTGTTTAAGCTTCCCTTTTTGTGCATTATTGTTTTACTGGTGTCTTTCCTGCTAGATCCAACATAAAG
This sequence comes from Mesoflavibacter profundi, assembly GCA_964225135.1. Lineage (GTDB taxonomy): Bacteria > Bacteroidota > Bacteroidia > Chitinophagales > Saprospiraceae > AM-2324. The sequence goes on along the minus strand of CAXQNQ010000166.1, from coordinate 378 downwards.
GCATATTCCATGGCCGTTTCTTTAAATCTTCTAAAGCGTCCTGACTGTCCACCATGACCAGCATCCATATTGATATGGAAGACCAATGGGTTGTTATCTGTTTTCATCTCTCGTAGTTTTGCCACATACTTAGCTGGTTCAAAGTATTGCACTTGTGAATCGTGGTAACCTGTAGTCACCAGCATAGCTGGATAATCTTTTGCTTCAATATTATCATACGGCGAGTAAGACTTAATGTACTCGTAGTATGCTTCATCGTTTGGATTACCCCACTCATCATACTCTCCAGTAGTTAATGGAATGGATTCGTCCAGCATAGTCGTAACAACATCCACAAATGGTACAGCAGAAACAATTCCTTTCCACATATCAGGTGCT
>CAXQNQ010000165.1:0-11219 GCA_964225135.1 Mesoflavibacter profundi | reverse complement strand
GTTTTTTAGATAAAACCTTAGCATCTGTAAGGGCAGCATTTACACCTTGAGAGGTAAAAGTCAACAAGGGGTGAGCTGCATCGCCAATCAGAACAACATTTTCCTTATGGAAACTCGGCAGTAAATTATGCCTATTCGTTTTCCAATAGTAGCAAGTTCTTAAATCAGTGGCCAATAATACAGAGTAAAACGGTTCAGGCAAAATTGAAGAAAAGCCATTAATATATTCTTCCAGCGAACCATGCGATGAATCAAATGCTCCATGTATATCTGTATTGATTTGCATAAACCATAATAGGTCTCCATCCGCCAATTGAAACATACCCATATTCAGACCTTGAATACTATTGACGTACTTGGCAAAAGCATCACCTATATCAATATTAATTTGATGTTTAGGCAATACACCTACTATTTCATGATTATTAGTTGATTGTAACGCACTTTCAGGAAATAGTGTTTGGCGGGTTGAAGAAAATACACCATCAGCCGTTATAAATATATCTGCTTGAACTTCCGTACCATCTTTCATCAAAGCCGTTTTGGCCATTCCTTTTTCATCAAAGAATAATTGATCTAACTCCGCATTTAATAAGATATCTTCTTGAGGAACTACTGATCGAAGCACACGGACCAAATCGCTACGCTTAACACCATATACTCCATCTAGATTAGCAGCTAAGCTATCATGCAATGGATTTGAAAAAGTTTCATAGCGGTTCAATTTTCGAGCTACTTGAGCAAACTGATGTTCCAATCCCATTTCTTTGAGTACTTGAACGCCATTTTCCAATATTAGGAAACCCATCCCATCATTATTCTGATAGTTAGAGCGTTCATAAACATTAACGCAAAAACCAGCTTGTTTAAGGAAAAAGCAGGTAGATAAACCAGCTACACCTCCACCTAGGATGGCTATTTTCTGTGGGACAGAATTAGAAGTTTTCTTTGAGATTGAATCTAACATAAATAGTTTTCAATTAACCCGTAGGATAATGGTTAGGAAACAGCCTTATGGTGGCTGATTAAAACATTGGGTACTTCTTAGAGAACAATAAAACTATGGGGGGACCATAGTTGTAACTATTAATATACATTAATAATGGTAGTCAATCAAGGATTTATTTAAGTATGATTATTAATTGACATTATTAAACATAAATTCAAGCGTCTAAAAAGTTCTTTACTGTTTTTATCCTCCCTTCTAATGAACCGCTAAGGAGGACATATTTCAAACCTCTAGCATTTAAATCATCTATAATCATTTGTTGGAAACGTTTACGAAAAACGGCTCCCGAACGTTCCCAAGTATCTTCATAGGGTATATCCGTATCACACACAAAAATCCAATCATATCTTTGCTCAGCGGATTGAGCTAGTTGGGTGAGCCCCTCTTCCACAAAACCATAGTAATCTAAGGCAAACATATAAGTTGTAATGGCATTGGTATCCGTAAACAAAAACCGATTGGCCTGGTCTAATAAGCTCAATTCTTCAGCTAAATGCAATTCCGCTATTGCAAGAAGTTGATCTTGGGATAGTCGTCTATCAACTTGATGCTTTATCCAATAATCTTTTCCCAGCTCATGCATCCAAGGCTCTTGGTAATGTTCAGCCAAAGCTTTTACTAGGCTTGTTTTACCCGTTGATGGAGCACCCAAAAATAGCACGTTACTAGCTGGCATAGTTCATATTTTTACGTGCGATTTGATTCCATTGAATAAGTCCCCATACAGCCATAATAAAAAAGACTGCATATAGTCCTGTGGAGAAATACAAATCTTTAACTGCATAAACGACAATAGCATACATATTCACTACAATCCAAAAAATCCAAGATTCCACTATTTTCTTGATCATCATAATTTGGGCTATAATGGAAGCTGTAGTAGTGAAAGCATCTGGATAAGCCATAGAAGCATTGGTATAGGAGGACATAACTAAACCCAACAAAACAGATCCGGCTATAGCTACAAAAATCCAAACATAAAGCCACCATCCAATACTACTAGGGTTAAATTCAAGCTCAGCATTCCCTCCTTGCTTCCATGTTCGATAGCCTACCACTTGAATGCCCATATAAAATACATGTAAACCCATATCAGAATACAGGGCCTCCTGATAAAAAATCCAAGTGTAAAGCGCTACTTGAATGAATCCAAATACCCAGGTAAGCAAATTTTGCTTGATACTAAAATAGACGCACAATAGCCCTGATAAGGTAGCAACAGGTTCAACCCAGTTCATGATACTAAACTTCAATTCAGATTTAAGTTACTTATTTTTTTGAACCTTAGATTCGATAAAAGACTTAGAATAGAGATTTGTATGGCCTTCTGTAGACCAATTTGATTCAGTTGCATCTATAGTTGATTCTATGCCGATGGTCCAAGGCATTGGAATATGGTATATATACGGTAACAAACTACTAGTATCTTTGACTTTAAACCCTACACTCCAAATCCTATTTGTACCACTGATTATCTGGCAAGGATAAAAGTATTCCTCAAAACTAAACGTTTTTTGACCTACAACATTTAAGTTTGGATTCAAGATTAAAAAATGATGCTTGCTTTTGCCCAATACAAATGGAAATCCAATATGGGAAGCCGATGAATACAGGGACATTAAAAATTCTCCAGAGGGTAAGGGTTGAATGACATTCGATTTTACCGCCCTGACATTTGATGGACTTAATACATTAGCTTTCAGCAAATTTAGATCAGCATCCCAGTGTTCTAAAAGCATCGTTTTTAAGCCACTATCCCAATTGAAAACATGCCGAAGCGTCAACAGCTTTCCACCTAAGGTTCGCACACCAGTACATTTGGCTAATTCAGGGTTATCCAGGGATTGATAATTGAGGAGATGATGATTAGTATTATACTTCCATAAACCAGCTCCTACTAAAACATAGCCATCCGCTAATGCTATTATACCTTGAACATCCCAAGCACCTTCCTGTCCTTGAAAACTATCTAAAAGCTGTAAGTTTTGATCGATCAACAAACAAAAGGGACTACTAGAAAATAAGGAAGCTTGTTTACTCCCTCCTACATAGATTAAATCTTGGATTTGATCAACTGAAAAGTGTTCTACGAAAGCTTGGCCTAATAAATAAAAATTGGGATCTGAAATAGCCAAATTAGGATGGACTTTTAGCCAAAACAAAGCGCCTTCATCTGTACTATCCAATACGGTGGAGCCCCAAAGCACCAATTCATCATTGATGATTGTCCAATGCAGACCAAGGATAGATTCAAAGGACCATGGAATCGTCTTTTGCTGAAGCAGTTGTCCATCTAGCTGATACTTTTCTAAAATCATATCATAAGTTTGCCCAAAAGAAGACGACTGAGCTCGACAGACAAAAATCGAATTGTCCTGTAACGTAATGGCTGAAATTAAGTCGATGTTTTGACTAGACAGTTCTAATTTAAAATAGCTTGGGTTTTGAGCACCTATGAGCGCGGGTAGTAGGCACAAAAGAAAAAGGCTTTTCATCGTTTTTTTATTACAATGAAAAGCCTTCATGCCCTAAGATTTTGATAGTTTTTTATTTAAACTCATAAATCGTTGCTCCTGGTGGAGCATTTAAGCTAGAAGGAGCGATAGACCAGTCCGAATTATCAAAATACTTTATTGCTCGATGACTGTTTAGTAATTCTTTGTAGTTAGCTAAATCCAAGTTCACCTCCTCATCCCCTTTGTTGAATACCACCATGATTTTATGCGCATCTGTATATCTGAAATATACATAGACTCCATCCATTGGCGCGAAATGCATCAACTTTCCATGATGGATAGTAGTTTGCTCTTTTCGCCAATTCAGTAAGCTTTTAGTAAAGTCTTGCATTTCTTTTTGCTCCGCAGTAAGTCCAATTTTATCTTTAGCACTTACCTGATCTCCAGGAAACCCTCCCGGAAAATCTGTTCTTATGACCCCGTGATTTCCAGAATAGCCTTTGTTACTCATTAGTATTTCAGTTCCATAGTACATTTGAGGAATACCTCGGATAGTTGCTAGATAGGTCAATGCCATCTTTGTTAAGTCAAGGGATTCATTCAATTGAGTATACACACGATCCATATCGTGATTATCCAGAAACACCATTAGATCCTGTGGATTGGCATACACAAAATCATTGGCTAAGCCTTCGTATACTTTATGAAAACCTAGATTCCATCCAAGGGTATCATTCAAAGCCTGTATAATGTTTCCTTGTCCAGGAAAATCCATCACAGTTTTCAAACAAGACCCTAACTGATCTGCTTTACCCGTCTGCCATTGTGCTACTATCAATGGATTGTAAGACCACTCCTCTCCTACAATATTAAAATTGGGATATTCATTCATGATAGCGCAGGTCCAATCCGATAAGAATTCTGGGAATGGGTATGGATAAGTATCCTGCCTTATGCCCCCAAGACCTAATGTTTCTACCCACCAAATTGAATTCTGAATCAGGTAGGTTGCCATGTAGGGATTTCGTTGATTCAAGTCTGGCATAGATCGATCGAACCATCCACTTACATTTCGATCCTTATCTACCTCTGAAGCATAGGGATCTACATGGGTTGTTCTTCTGTGATTCGTCCAAACATAATCACCCGGATTATTGACCCAATCGCTAAATGGTTTGTCCTGCATCCACCAATGCCTAATACCACAATGATTTACAATACCATCCAAGATAAGCTTCATGCCTCTTTTGCGCATTGCATCAGCCAATTCAATATATTTATCCAAATCTCCAAACCTAGGATCAACCGTATAATAATCGGTTATAGCATAACCATGATAGGAATAGCTTTCCATATCATTTACCAATAGAGGACTTGGCCAAATAGCAGTAACGCCCAAATCATTTAAATAATCTAAATGATTAATTATCCCTTGAATATCTCCTCCGTGTCTGCCTCCTTCAGCAGATCGATCTAATTTAGCTTCAGCCATAGACTCTATCAAATCATTGGAAGAGTCCCCAGAAGCAAATCGATCAGGTGTGATTAAGTAAATGACGTCTGATTGATCAAAGCCAACAAAATCTGCTCCGTTTTGCTGTCGATCCTTGAATTCAAAGGTGTATGACCAAGAAGGTCTTCTGCCACCAAAATCAAATTGGAAAACTACTTGTCCTGCCTGAGTAAGCTGAGATAAGTCTAAGTTGATGAACAAGTAATTGAGACTTTCTGCTTGTTCAACAGATACTATTTGTACCTTCAAATTGTCTGGATCTAATAAGCTCACCTCAGATTTACCTATTGCATTTCCATGCACTAAAAGCTGTAAGGAACTGTTTTGCATACCCTGCCACCAATTGGGGGGTTGAACAATTAAATCTTGGCCTTGTAGCGGAGAAACTATACCGATAAAGCATAAATACAACACTGTGTAAAAACAGTATCTAGGGATGATTTTCATATCAAAAATTATGGTTTGACTTTCTAATCGAAACTACTGAAATTATCTAAAAACACAAATTGCTCAGAATCAAATATTTAGTTTTTCTGTGCCGCCTTATTCAAAAGGATTACATACTTAACGGAATCTTCACGATCGGCTAATTTCCCCGTATAGGTGATTGAATCTGATTCAACTAAATTTAGATCCAACTTATCCGTAAGTTTTTCACTCAATATCAAAACGGTTGGCATATCAGATTGATATGCATCTATTAATTTATCTACTTTAGTTTCTTCCCTCACTTGACCAAAATATTGCTCCAAGTAGTAAAACAAGCTAGGAGGTCGTCCAGTATTATTTGCAATAATAATGTAGGCATTTGGATGAACCTGATTATGCAAGTCTACTGCTATAAGTCTAGTGATATTGTGTAAACTATCAACCTTGGGATATATTACTGTCCAACAAACACTTTGGAATAATAACCAGGCTAAGGCATAATTTTTTAACTGTAGCTTATCACTTCCCCAAATCACCATTATACATACGAATTCAAATCCAAAACCCAACCAAACAGCCATTTGTTCAAAGGATTCTAGCCCATCCATCAAGAAAGGAGCCACAGAAATCCCTGCACTAATTAGACTAATAAAAATCGTTAAAACAACTTTCCATTGAAAGGTATTAATCGCCTTTCGCTTAGTGATATTAAGCATAGACTGAGCTATTAAAATAGCAAAAGGCACATGCGCAACGATCACATAAGCCGGTAATTTTGAAGCCGAAAACTCATAGATCAACCAGCCAGCAATAAACCATAAAACAACTAAGAAATGTATTTCATTTTTAGATTTAAACGACTGTATACTATCCTTTAAAAGGGCAGGGATAAACATAAGGTATGGTAAAAAGAAGCCGAAGATACCTAACAGGTGTGTTCCAGGCGGTCCAGTTTGACCAAATACAGATCCACTAATCCGCTTTAAAACATACCAATCATACATCCAAGAGATAAAAGCTCCATCATCTACTGCTACCGTTGCTTTTCCCCAAAAATATAAAGGCAAGCAGGCCAAAGGAAGGCCAAACCAGGGATGAAACTTAAGTAAATCCCAGCGCTTTGGATAAAAAATCAAAACCCCTAAGGCCATGCAACCTGTGAATATGATTATAGGGGGTCCTTTGGTTAATAAGGCTAAAGCAAAGGATAACCAAAAAATTCCAACCCAATACCACTTGAAGTCTTTAAGAACCTTAATTATTGATAAAGCACATAGCGTAGAAAAGAAGAGTAAGGTGGCATCTGTGACAGCTATTTTTGCTAGAGCAGGTACCAAAAAAGAACTGGCCAAAACGACAACAGCCAATAACATAGTATCCTCGCCTAAATATTTACGCAATCCATAGAAGAGGATTAAACATGTCCCCCAAATATAAGCTACTGAAGATAAGCGCATAGTGAACTCACTAACACCAAAAAAGGAGAACATGGTAGCAATATTCCAAAAATGAAAAGGTGTTTTTCGATGCACATCGGACCAAGGAAAATTGGGTATAAGCCAATCCCCAGTCTCTAGCATACGTTTCCCAAAGCCAGCATAAGCCGCTTCATCCTGATCCCATAAGGTCAATCCATTATTCACTAATAGCATGAATAAAATAATTATGAAGACCAACCACACCAACTGTCTGCTTTGCAAAATGCGCATGCCACAATAATTTTTCTTCAGCAAATTTAAGGAAAGTAGTCAGAAATAAATTTGGAATAAAGATTACAAAATGATTTTTTATGAATATCTACGGAATTAATCTTTGACAAGTAGTGTTTTACGATTAATTCCACCAATCTCAGCCTTGTTTAAACTAACCTTGCTAGAAGCTATTTCAAACACTTAGATTTTTTTTATTCCCAAAAATTCAAGTTTAGATCAATCTACACATGAAAAAGAAAAATAAAAAGGATGGAATAATCACTTCGAGTAAAAGTGATAAACAGCATGGTTTTGTTCAGGGCAGGCATTTCTATTCTGAGGAGTCTTTCTCAGAAAAAACAGTACTACGTGTGGTGCAACGCCGTTTAAAAAAGATGCGGCAAAAAGGTAAGCCTAACTATAATCATATTTTTACTAAAAAAGGAAATGGTTTCGATGTTTAAGCTTTAAGGTGCTAATCTTTTTCTTATAACTGATTGAGTTTAAGTATCAAGCCAAACATTTGAAATCATCTTCGAAACCACCCTTGTTTGTCGAGTTTCGAAAGCTATAGATTTTTTCTTAATTAGAACAACAAATTCGTTAAAATTTCCATTTTTTACGCTCTGAAGGACGCAAAAATGTCCAAGCTAAACACCTGCTTATTTTATTGCCTTGTTTCATTTCGATAGTCTTATACTCGGTAACTTTGAGTTCTTTCAATTGTTTATAAAAAACATTCAAATGCCGCCCACTGGATACTAATGTAGTATACCAAAAAACCCTTGTTGGAAACAAAGCGGAAGCCTCAATCAATCCTTGAATAAAAGTTAATTCACCTCCAGTTGTAACTAGTTCATGGCTTTGACCACCAAAGTTCCTCGAAACTTTTGCAGAATCAGGTTTTAAATTCCGCTGTTTTTGTTGATTATGGTATTCCGCCTCTTCTACACTACTATAAAAAGGTGGATTACACATTAAAGCATCAAAGAATTCATTGGGTCTAATCACTTCCTGAATAAAACTGGACGGATCAATCTGCTGCCTGATTTCTACTTTATTGCGCAAGTGATCATTAAAGGCTACAATGCCCTTTGCAGATTTAAAGGCTCTTGGATTAGATTCAACACCAACAAATCGCCATCCGTATTCAGCAGCTCCAATAATAGGATAAATACAATTGGCTCCAACGCCTAAATCAAAGATTTTTATCCCCTTACCTGTAGGAATCTTATCATCATTTTCACTAGCTAAAAGATCGGCTACATAATGAATATAGTCTGCTCGACCTGGCACGGGAGGACAGAGAAATCCTTGGGGAATCGACCAATTTTGCAGATTGTAATATTCTAACAATAAAGCTTTGTTCAATAATAACACTGCTTGGGAATCTGACCAATCTATACTATCAACACCTGTAGGGTTCTTCTTAATAAAGGGTTGCAATGCTGGGACACGTTGAACCAACTTTTGCATATCATAGCCCTCCCTATGCTTATTTCTTGAGTGTAATTCACTTTTACTCATGCCTTCCATGCTTTTCTTTTGCTATTACCTGCTCCAGGGATTGTTCATGAAATTTGACTGAACAACTGGAGTCCAAAGCTAATCTTAAATCTCTATTAATAGGTTTGGAAAGCCCTTTTTTATCCCAATCTAAATGAGGGTATAGCTCCATTAATTGCTCCAATCGATCGGGCCAAACAAATTCAACATGCTCATATCCGGTAGGATAATGCGAACCCACCTTAGGTGCTGGTAATTCTAACACATCAATAGTTCTATCTGGGAAAAATAATGGATTACTCAATTTAAAGGTAGCTATCATTCTGCCTTGCACCGGATGCTCCACCAGTAATTGATTGTTTTCCAAAAGGAAAGATTTCATAGCATCATATTCCATTTGAGAGGCTACTCTAAAACAAATATGATCCAAATGCAATGTTTTGTAATCAATCTGTAACCTATCTAAACGTGTAAATAAATTTCTGCCAAATGCTAGCGTCCCATCAAGGGCTTGAAATAAATCCATCTTAAGAATTGAACATTTGAATAATGCAACTACCCATATCTAACATAAATTGCACGAAAATTAAAATAAAAAGCTTCTAAACAACCTATAATTAAATTAATTATATATTTTTCATGCAATGAATGTGCAGGCTAGAAAAAATCAAATCCCCCCTAAGGAAAGCGAACTACACCGAATTGAACCCTACAGGTTATTTGAACTTACTGCAACCGTATTTTTTATCCTTCAAGCACTCGTATTATTCATAAACTATAGATGGAACGTCCATGAGGGCTTTTACATGTTCTCTTTTGCACTAATTACCATTGCTTTGATTTGCCTGTATATCATACTTACCACAGATCAAAGGAAAGAGCTTATCCTTCACGTGGTCCTTACAGGAATAGTCATCACCCCCTTAGGTATCCAAAGTTATGTGCAAGCAAGTCCAAATATTAGTTTATTGACCTTAGATTTTTTGTTGATCCTACTCTTGGGCTTACATTCCAATGCCATTAGTAATAAATGGTATTTCATCTATAATCTGCTTGGGGTTTTTTCCTTGACTTATCCATATATTTTTGAAGTAGAGCAATTCGGTGGACTATATTCCTCATTCGCATTAACAGAAATGATTTTTGCTGTGGGAACAGCATTTGTGCTTCTACTGGTACATAGAATCATCCAAAAACATTTAAAATACTATAGTTGGGAGGACAATCCATTAATAAATAAAATAGGCATCATTGTAGATGTTTTTACCATCATACATTCTGAAAATAAAAACTTAGAGGATGCCCTGGATCAAGTCATTTCAGAACTTATACCCTATTTAGATTTAGAGGAATGCAATATATTTTTGATGAATCCAGATCAAAAAACATTGCGCAAAGCCACATTTTTTTCAAGGATTTCTACTAGTGAAGAGACCATTTGCCCCAATCAGATTGACTTAGGTAAGGGAATAATCGGTCATGTGGCTCAAAGTGGTATTCCTGAGTTGATTCCAGATGTCAGACTAGATAAAAGATATATCAAAGGAAGCCATCCTGGGAAAAGTGAAATTTGTGTACCCATACTGTATGAAGGACAAGTCTTGGGTGTCTTGGATTCAGAGCATAGTCAAGTGGGATTTTTCAATCAAACCCATCTATACATCTTTGATCTGATAGCAAATCTTTTGGCATCCAGGATTATGTACATAGAGCATCAAGAAAAAATTAAATTACAACAGCAATTAGAAGTTGAATCCAAACACTTACAGGAGTTGGATCGTATAAAAACCGAATTTATATCAAATATTTCACACGACCTCAAAACACCTTTAACCCTTATTCTAGGACCAGCCAAAACGCTGGACCAACATCCTGACACAGATATTAGTAATATCGGCAAGGTGATTTATAAAAATGCAAAAGGACTCCAAAAGATATTAGAACAACTTTTAGAGCTCAATCAGTCGGGTTTTATTGGAGATGATCTGCATTTAGAAGAATGCGACTTCGCGGAATTATTGAAACAATGGATTCTAAAATATCAAAACTGGGCCAAAACGGAAGATATCAAACTTCAGGTCGATGGCCCTACTAACTTATTAATTACTATTGATGAAGGCAAAATGTTTTCTATTATCAGTAATCTGCTTGATAATGCCTTGAAATATACACCTAAAGGTGGGCAAATACGGATTAGCTACGACCTCAAGGAAGATTTCTTTTGGTTGTCGGTTGATGACTCTGGTGTAGGAATATCAACTGATGAAAAAGCTAAAATTTTTGAACGCTTTTATCGTATTGGTCATGCAGACGCTACAGGAACTGGAATAGGCTTATCCATAGTAAAAACATATGTTGAACAGATGGATGGTGAAATTGCTGTACATGATTCTGAACTTGGAGGTAGTCAATTTACCATTCGATTAAATATTTCTTATCTCAAAGGACAAATACCTCAATACTGCCCCAAAGAAAATTATACAAACACCCAATTAGAAGTCGAGATTCCTCAAGTTATGGTTGTAGAAGATCATGATGATTTGAGGAATTTCTTAGTTCAAACTTTAAAAAAGACCTATGAAGTTATTCCAGCTTGGAATGGGAAGCTGGCTCTT
>CAXQNQ010000164.1:0-3482 GCA_964225135.1 Mesoflavibacter profundi | reverse complement strand
CCATGTCGTTATTGTCAAAAACTGTGACTTCCGTAAAAGTATGATCACCATTGTTTTTCCAAATGGAATGTTGAGAACCTGCAACGATAATATCTAGGTAACCGTCGTTGTCAAAATCTTCCCACATACCTTGAATAGGTAAACCACCAATATTTATTCCAGTGGAAACACTAATATCTGTGAAGTGACCTGTTCCATCATTTTCTAACACTTGACTTTCGGTATCATGGTTGGTGATAAAACAATCTAAATCTCCATCATTGTCCATATCTCCAAAATCAGCAGTCCAAGATTGAGCACCAATTTTTAACCCATACTCCTCTGCCATTTCGGTGAAGTTGTTATTCCCATCATTAACAAAAAGGGCATTTATTCGTCTGGGATCAGATGGATTATTAACACCTTGTCTGCATTTAGCTATGTATAAATCAATATCTCCATCGTTATCAAAGTCAGTCCAAACAGAACCATAATTGCCACTATTATCACTAAGAGGTATGGTGGCCATATCTATCCAAAACACCTCGGTAAAACTTCCATCTCCATTGTTTTGATATATTTTTGACATGGCATCATCGTGGCAAGAGAATACATCAACTAAACCATCATTATTGATATCCACAAAATTACTTCCTTGTACAAATATGGAATTACCAGGCATGGTGGTTAGATCAAAGGACATACCTTGATCATCTGATAAGGCAATTTTGATATCATCATAAACTCCTCCAGAAAATACATCTCCGAAACCATTGTTGGTAACATCTGCAACAGTCATAGCCCATTGACTAGAATTTGCCATGGTTAGATATTCTACAGTATTGAAGGATTGCCCAGGCTGCTGGTAACTGATAAATAGATTTCTTCCTTGGTCCAAGTGAATAATATCTGATAGGCCATCATTATTCATATCACTAATGCCAAGTCCAACACCTGAGTTAAAGGTTTGGCCAGGTAATAAGTAATTCGCATTGGTGAATGAAATCTGAGCGCCCAGGCTCGGTATGAAAAAGAGTAATAGGATGAATTGTATTGGTCTAAGCCACATTTTTTTCTTTTGAAAATAGAAAAAAACTATGGTTTATTTTTGTAAAAAATTATCTAAAGTCCAAAAGCTCAGATAATTATGAGCTTTTGGATTTTATAAATGAAGCTTTGATTTTCGATTTAATAGGATATCCTCCGTTTCTTCTCGATCGGGATCTGGAACGCAACAGTCCACGGGACATACCGCTGCACATTGAGGTTCTTCATGGAAACCTACACATTCCGTACATTTATCAGGTACGATAAAATAATAATCTTCTTCAACAGGACTTTGTTTTTCACCTGCAGGTACAACCTTTCCACCTTCTAAGGTATAATCCTCGGAAACACTAGTTCCATCACTAATCGCCCATTCAATGCCTCCCTCATATATAGCAGTATTGGGACATTCCGGCTCACAAGCACCACAATTAATACACTCGTCGGTAATAATGATTGCCATAATTAAAATTTTCGGTTTAGTTTTGCAAAAATATAATTGCAGACCTTAAAGACAAAATCTTTTTTAATAAACAAAACGAATCAAATGCAGTTTCGCTCATTACCAACTTTTTTTGTTTATGCATTAGTGTTCTTAGTAGTAAACAGTCTATTTATTTTAAATGACGATACGTTTTACTTAATGAGCGGTGAGCTCTCTTTGTTACTGCAACCAATTTTTGATTCTCCAAGAAGCATTCAACAATTATTTCAATCGCTGTTTGAACAATTGGCTCAAGAGAAATTTTATTGGAGATTGGTATCTATGGCTATCCTATGTGTAAGTATACTAAGCAGCTATAGGATAGGGAAAAAACTATTTGGACAAAGCAGTCTTCAATGGGCAATAATAGTAATGGTGTGCAGTATTTTCTTTTTGTTCTATGCTCGTTTTATGCTGCTTGATTTAGTGTATCTATCTGTTCAGCTACCTCTATCTTTATTATTGATCAGTTGGATTAAAACAAAGCATAACACTCAGCTACTAGGGGCTCTGCTGCTTGCTAGTATTATGGCAATTATGGATCCATACAGGACTATGCTTTTCTTATTTTATTTTGGCTTAGGCACTTGGATCTTTTTATTCCAAACTAAAAAAAGTCTAAAGATTATATATGGTGTCTTAGTCTTGGGAACAGCAGCTTTTAGTTTTACCTATTATGGTGCAGGTTTATATAATGACCTATTCCTTTTTCAAGCCTCTTCTGGACACCTTGTTAATTTTATAGTTCTATTGTTGCTTGGCTTATTACCTTTTATTGGGTTTTATCTAGCAGGATTAATTTCCTTGCCAACTCAAATAAAACGCAAAGAAGAATGGAGCATATGGGTATTCTTATTGCTCGTACCTGCAGTTTTATCTTTTTCTGTGTTTAGTATTTTTCCGCTAGCCTTATTAATCGGTAAGCATTCACTAGCTTTTGAAAGTGAAAAATATCGATATGAAAGATTGGTTAAAGCAAGTTTTCTTCTTCACCTCGCTTTTATCTTAGTTCTAGGAATAGTAGGATTAGTCTGGGCATTTTTAGAATACCGAGGAAGCGGATTTAGAGCAGGTTTAGGTATTTGCTCCATTTATTGGATACTTTCATTTGTTACTGTCATAGGCTTATATGGAAAAAATCCTACCTATTACCTTAGAGCACCGCTCTTGCTAGGACCTTTGTTTGTCTTATTCTTTTGGTTGTTGATTTATCAATTAAATCCCAATACTTTAGGGCCACATAAACATAATGCCTATGTGGATTCCTTGGAGTTAAATACGTTTTTTATTGCTACCCCAAAGCTAGAGGCTTATGTTGAACGAGCAGAAATCGAGCGACAAACAGATCAAGCAATCAATATCTATAATGCATCTGTTAACCGAGAATCTTTAATTATTCCATCCATAATTGATGAAACGGTTTATGAAAAGTTATTACCCACACTAGACTCGACGATCCAGGTTGATCAAAAGATATATTTTGATGGTAGACAATTAGATAAACTGTACATCCTCTCTGCTCAGGAATAACTTATCTAAAATGGGCATTATAAAAGTCGATGATTCGTTCATCCACTTGAATATCGGAGGATTTGAGTTTTTTCCTTAATACTATACCTTCTAAAGTCCTGCACCGACTAAGTGCCACATAGGTTTGTCCGTGCGCAAATGCACCCTTATCCATATCTATAATAACCTTATCAAAGGTTTTTCCTTGTGACTTATGAATGGTTATCGCCCAAGCTAATTTAAGTGGGAATTGGGTGAAATTTCCGATTACCTCAGCTTCTGGTTCATTGAATGGATTCAGTTTGTACTTTACAATCTCCCAATTTTCTTTTTCAACATCTATAACTTTTAGCCTTTGATCCGGAGTGGTTATTTCAACCTTTATACGCTCAGGTTCGAGTTCAACTACTTTACCAATAGTTCCATTCACGAATCTACGCTCGGTATCATTTCTTACAAACAT
>CAXQNQ010000163.1:0-2734 GCA_964225135.1 Mesoflavibacter profundi | reverse complement strand
TAATCTACCAGAGCAATATCTTCGAAACTAATTTTCTCTTTTTCGAGGTATCTCAAACAAGTATTGACCACTATTCTTCGGATCCATCCCTCAAAAGAACCTTTAAACTGAAACTTATGGAGACTATGGAAAATTTTGACAAATGCCTCTTGAAGCATGTCCTCTGATTCTTGTACATTCCTAGCATAACGCTTGCATAAGGCAAACATTTTACCAGAAAACTTATCAAAAAGCTCCTTCTGACTCTTGGAGTCTCCTTTGATACAAGATTCTATGAGTTTTTTCTCCGTCAAAATCAGGCATTAATAACAATGCTACTTGTTAGATTTGAAAATAGGGCAGAACGCTGCCTGCGGTCCTAATAAAGTTAGGTTATTTTTAGGTTAATTTTTAGTCAAATAGTGCATAATAGAACCTATTGCAAGAGTTTATTCTTGCCAAATCGGTTAATATTAGTTGCGATTGAAATGTGATTTGCACCACCTGCTAAGTGATACCTACCTCTCGCATAACCCAATCGAAAACGTTTTACTTTCAGCTCTAAACCTAAAGATAATCCTGAAAGGGTTGACCAATTATTAAGCTGCATTTCACGCTGCCTTTGATGATTATAGCCGAACTGCAAACGCATACCCTCCGTTTTACCAATCAATAATTCACCATTAAGGGAAAAATGCCTCAAAAAATTATCTAATACCAAATTGGGTTCAGGAAGTTCCTCGTCTCCACCTATGATTAAAATATCGGGTTCAAGACCTTCATCATAATACAGCAAATCCCATCGATTTAAATGATGGTAGCTTACGGAGAACCGAAACGGTAAATACTCCAATCGTTTGGTAAGGGTGAATTGTACATCGGTGGGAAGCTTTCCCCTACGATCCGTAAAATTTGATCCAGTATGTATACCTAAATTTCTGATTACAAAGGCGTAACTAATTCTCTTTTCAGCTATCTCATAGAGTAAACCCCAATCGGAGGAGAGACCTGAAAAAGTATAACTTTCAAGGGCTGAATTGATATATAGGACATTCAAGCCTACAGTCAATCGCTCATACAATTGTTTACTCGCTCCTATCATCAATGCTTGTTCGGATCCTTCAAATATCGAGGTATTAATTCCAAACTCATCCATTCCTTGAAAGTCCCCATAGTTGATATAGCGAATACCTCCATGAAGATTAAAATCACCTTTTTTGATGTGACCTTGGTAGATCACACTACCATGAGAAATATCTTGAAACACATAGGCCTGAGAAAAGGATAGTCCACCATTTCCCTTAATGTTACTACTTGCAGGATTAGACCAATTGAGGCTAGGGTCATTGTCATGTACCCCATTATTCATACCACCTAATGCAGACAAGCGACTATTGGCAGGCAACTCTAAAAACGAGAAAACAGTTGTCCCTCCAATTTGAGCATGAGCCATACAAGCTACGCTGATCCATATTCCAGTAAATAGTATAAATCTATTCATACCCATAAGGTAGTTATTTTGAAATTTCAAATAGTGTTTCGTCAATTATTTGTGTTCCCCCATCTACAGTCCAACTCGTCAAACAAACTCCAGCTCTGCATTCCATTTTTTTGACTAAAACACCTGTCTCATCATATAATTCTAACGTTCCCTCTTCTTTAGGACCATCCTTATACTGTCCTTTTGACTTAACTGCACCTGATTCATGATATTCCACAAATGGTCCATTTTCTAGGCTATTTTCAAAGGCTACTTCTTCCATTAATTGACCAGAAGCATAATAGGTTTTCCAAACACCTATTGCCTGATCATTGCTGTAAATACCTTCTTGTTTCAGTTGGCCATCCTCAAAGTAAGTCTTAATGACACCATCGTAGACACCCATTTTGAAGTGTTCTTCAATTTCTATGGCTCCATCCTCATAATACCAAGTTCGCTTACCATCTAATGTGTCATTGACAAAATTCGATTCACAAGACAATTTGCTAGAGCTGTAAAAAGCTTGATGTAAACCTTGCTTTTGCTTGGTCTCTAAATTCATCGAGTACCGCTCTATAACTACACCAGATTCATTGGTTACTTCAATTTCAGATAACTGCTCTTTGGCACAGGAAGTAAATAGCATAGCAAGTACAAGGGAAACAAAAACTAACTTTTTCATAACGGAAAGGCTTAGGTTATTATTCAATAAATACAATATTAACAAAAAATGGGCAGTAGGATAACGACCTACTGCCCAAATGCTTTTTATAGTAAAAAGTTACACTTTAACTCCTGGTTTCATTTTTTCTCGACCAATAGATTCATAATAGAACCCTGCATCAGCTACATTTTTCAAATCATATAAGTTACGTCCATCAAAAATGTTTTTCCCATTCATCAATTTAGCCATAGCATCAAAGCTTGGTGTTCTAAATAATGCCCATTCAGTCATGATTCCTAAAGCATCTGCTTCTACAATGGCATCATACTGATCTGTTGCATATTCAATTTTATCACCAAAAATTGCTTTTACATTATCCATAGCTTCGGGATCAAATACTTTAACCTGAGCACCTGCAACTAATAATTTTTCAATGGTATATATCGCTGGAGCCTCTCGGATATCATCTGTCTCTGGTTTAAATGCTAGTCCCCATAATCCAATTTTCTTTCCTTTCAAGTCACCAAAGAAAGCTTGAATCTTTTCATAAATCTTCAATCTTTGATTGCTATTCACGTCTAGAACTGCATTCAATAACTTGAAGTCATATT
>CAXQNQ010000162.1:0-13410 GCA_964225135.1 Mesoflavibacter profundi | reverse complement strand
TAAATTAGGATAGAATTGGAACTCCTCTACCTGTTGAACATATCGCCCAGGTAATCGCTTATTGATCACACCATCTCTGTCTAAGAATAAAGTGGGTCTATTGGTTTTGACCCATTGGATCAGCTCTACCAAATTATGCATCGAATAAGCCTTTTTCCGTTAATTCACAGATAATATGCCCCATCAAAATATGAGCCTCTTGAATCCTTGGTGTATTGGTGGACGGAACATTGAGTAGGACATCGCATAGATCTTTCATTTCACCACCAGTACTTCCTGTCATTCCCACCACTGTCATTCCAGCTCCTTTTGCGCGTTGTATAGCTTTTATTACATTGGAAGAGTTTCCAGAAGTTGAGATTGCTACCAAAATATCGCCTGTACGGCCAGCTGCTTCGACCATTCTTGCATAGACTTCATCATAAGCATAATCGTTTGCTACGGCAGTCATGAAAGAAGAGTTCACATGAAGAGCTTCAGCAAACAGCGGTTTACGGTCCAATTTATATCGACCGGAAAGTTCAGCAGCTATATGTTGAGCATCTGCGGCAGAACCACCATTCCCACAAAACAGTACTTTACCAGCTCCTTGAAAGCACTTAATGAATAAATTACTAACCTGCTCCAAGCGAGATAGCAACTGATCATCGGCTAACATAGTTTGCTTGACACCGGCACTCTCTGTAATCCAAGATTTGATTTGGTCCCTCATAATTGCAAAGGTAAGTGAGAATAGACAAGAAATACAGAAATAATAGGGATTTAATTAGTCTACTTGATTCAGTGCATCAAAAAGTGCAGCCCAAGAAAAACGATTTTTGGCTTTAATAGTTGCAGCAGTCATTTCTTTCAAGCGATCATTATCAAAATAATCCTTTAATGCTAATGCTACTGCATTTGAATCTACCTCTACCACATAACCCGATTCATTGTGATCTACTATTTCTGGTAAGCCACCTACATTAGTAACCAACATAGGTTTTTCAAAATGATAGGCCAATTGAGATATACCGCTTTGAGTAGCAGAACGATAAGGTTGAGCAACAATATCTGCAGCTGCAAAAAAATCAGCCACCTGATCATTAGGTATGTATTCTGAAAAGAAATGGATCTGCTCTTTGAGCCCACGTTTAGCTACATCAGATTTAAACGCTTGCTCATCCGAATAAAATTCACCTGCAACAATAAGTTCAACCTGAGCATTCTGAAGTTTTTTATAAGCATCTATCAGCAAATCTAAGCCTTTATAAGCCCGAATAAATCCAAAAAACAATATGTAGCGTTTAGATGCATCCAATCCTAATCTTTTTAAAGCAGATAAGCGATCCGATTTTTCACCATAATTATCATAAATCGGATGAGCTACATACGTATAAGGAATAGTTTGAGAAAATTTTCTTAGATCAATACCAACAGATTTAGACATGACCACCATAGTATCGATATGCTTCAAAAATCGTTTAGTCAAAGCGGTATCTATAGGTGTTTCTTCATGGGGAATCAAGTTATCTGCTAAACAGACTACCCTTGCATTGGTGCGCTGCTTTACCCCTTTACAAATGGCTCCTAGACTAGGTCCCATAAATGGAATCCAATAGCGAACAATCAAGACATCTGGATTCAAAGCAGCAATGGATTGAGCTACTTTTCCCCAATTGAATGGATTATAGGCATGAATCCAGGAATGGATGCGAATGTCTTTGGGTGCAGGATCTGTAGTCAATTGAGTTTTACCTGGAAATAAAAAATCCGGATACTGTTTTTTGAAGGATACTATTTCAACTTCATGTCCCTGCTCATGAATTTCTTGTGCTAGTCGCTCAGAAGAAGACGCAATACCACCTCTTAAAGGATTGGCAGGACTCAGTATGACGTACCGCTTCATAGACCTAACCGAGCTCTTTTTCTACTTTATAATTATTTCTATTTGGAGCATTTCGAGAAACCAACTCTGCTAAAAATCCCGTCAGGAATAATTGCATACCAATGATTAATGTCAAAATTCCGAAAAAGAACAATGGACGTTCAGTCATACCATATCCGCTGAAGAATAATTTATCCAAAGTCAGGTAAGAAAGTATTCCAAAACCTAAGAAAAGACTAAACAAGCCCCATCCTCCAAAAAAGTGCATAGGGCGCTTACTGAATTTTCCAACAAAGTTGATAGACATTAAATCCAAAGGTCCACGGATGAATCTGGCAATACCAAATTTGGTCTCCCCAAACTGGCGAGCTTGATGTTTTACTACCTTTTCTCCTATTTTCTTAAAGCCAGCTATTTTCGCCATGATAGGGATATATCGGTGCATTTCACCGTATACCTCCACATTCTTTACAACAGCCAACCTATATGCCTTAAGTCCACAATTGAAATCATTGAGCTGAATACCTGACATCTTTCTAGCTGCCCAATTATAAAGCTTAGAAGTTTTGTTTTTGATAAAAGAGTCGAAGCGTTCTTTTTTCCAACCGGAAACTAAGTCATATCCATCCTCTACGATCATTCGCCTCAATTCAGGAATCTCTTCAGGGCTATCCTGTAAATCTGCATCCATAGTAATAACCACCTCCCCTTCAGCAGCAGCAAAACCAACATGAAGAGCAGCAGATTTTCCGTAATTCCGTCTGAATTTAATGGCACGAATGTGTTCATTGGTTTGACTAAGGGTTTCTATGACAGCCCAAGAATTATCCGTACTACCATCATCAATCAAGATGAGTTCATAGCTGTACTGATACTTGGACATCACCTCAGCAATCCAACGAACCAATTCCGGAAGAGACTCTTCCTCATTCAATAATGGAACAACAATGGATAATTGCTTACTCATACCGCTCGCATTCTTTTGATTACCGTAATACCTATAGATAAAATTCCTCCTTTTATGATAGATAAGCCTAGCCTTAGAAAGGCTGGTCTAGAGTTAAAGGCATTATCTGAGCGATTAATTTCACTCAATATATCCTTTAACTGATCCTTAGGAATAAATACCTTTGCTCGTTTAATTTCAGCAGTTTTTAAAACATCCACCATCTCTGAATCCAAATAGGTTACACCGAAGAATAAGGCTTGATACATTAATGATGCAATCAAGAAGATATGAAAAGCTCTTGTAAAGGTAGACCTAAAACCTGACTCCTCTGTCACCTCACCACATTGGGTATACATGAAGTAGATAGGTATACACCATACTGCTGCATACAGATAAAAGTTGACCAAAAGTGGTTTACTAATCAGGTATGCTACCAACATGATTGCAGCTACTAGAGCCCCAGATATCAACCCATATTTCAAAGATTGTGGATGCATTTAATCTATTTAGTCTTTTTTCATAATTGCTGCCACAATAATAGCAATTATTGCATTGAAAAATGCCCCTCCTATAATGGTAGAAACTAATTGTGCCGTAGGATTAGTAGCAAAATTCATAAAAAAGGATGCAATACCCTGGGCAGCACCATCTACATCTCCAGCATCTTCCATAGCTTGTTCCATCATTTCTCTAGCCATTTCCATCTTTTCAGGATTCAAAAAGCTTACATCAATGAAGTTATATAAAGCTCCAATAACGGTTGCTATCATTCCCACTAAGAAACTTAACATAAAAGCATCCCCAAGTTTAATTGAACCACCATTGTGTTGACTATCACGAATTGCTTTTACGGCTACTACCATTAAAACTATAGACAGGATTAAGCTTCCACAACCTATTGCCATAGATGCACCAGGTTTCGGATTCATAGGATCTCCTGCGCCTAGGAAATTCATCAACACCGCTAAAATCACGGAAATAAATCCTAGTATCACTCCATATCGAATAATTACTTGTTTAGTTTCAGGATTCTTTCCCTTTTGAGTTAAATCATCAATTGTATTGTTCAATTCTGACATGTGTACTTAATTTAAAGTTAGAATATGTTTGGCCTGCAACGTTTGATGCATCACAGGCGAGTTGTCACATTTTGAAGTATTGGTACTTGCATTATAATCCCAAGAAGCTTTGCGATCAAAAACGCATAGATCCACTTGTTGCCCTTGCTCAAGCCTAGCTTGTTCTAGATTTAGTATAGCCTTTGGTTTTGAACTAATAGCCTGAACAAAAGTAAGAATATCAATCTGAGATGCTAGGTAACTTTCATAAACAGAGAACATAGTCTGTAGACCTAATGCACCAAATGTGGCGTATGGAAATTCTAGCTTTTTGTCCTCCGCATCATAAGCATCGTGATTAGATACAATGATATCAATAGTTCCATCTTTTACCCCATCTATAAGGGCTTGCCTATCCCTTGCACTTCTAAGCATGGGTTTAAGCTTATAATTGACATCAAAAGTGGATAAATCCTCATCGGTATAAATCAAATTCCAAATACAGGTAGCTGCTGTAACATGGAGTCCCTCCTTCTTTGCCTGACGAATCATCTCAACTGACTTTGCAGACGAAACGCCATATACCATCAATTTTGAATCAGTATACTTTAACAGTGAAAGGTCTCTTTCCAGCATAATTTCTTCAGCCAAACTGGACTGACCACGCATACCTAGACTAGTACTCGTAATTCCTTCGTGCATTTGTGGTTCGTGGAAAAGCGACTCGTCTTCCGGACGATTAATAATTAATCCATCAAAAGTTTTAACATATAGCAGAGCTCTCAACATCACACCTCCTATCTGCACAGGTTTTCTACCATCGGAAAAGGCTAATGCCCCAGCATGGTTCATTTCTAACATTTCAGCAATATCCGTACCGGCACACTTTTGTGATATAGCACCTATACTATGTAAGGTACAGGGAGCATCCCAATCTTGACTATTTTGAATATAATGAACTTCAGCTTTGTTTTGAACGACAGGGTTTGTATTTGGGAATACTACTATTTGGGTGTATCCACCTGCGGCACCTGTTTTTTGTAAACTTTGAATATCTTCTCGGTGCTCATATCCAGGATCTTTAGCCTGGGCACCTATGTCACAAAAACCAGGAAAAACCCATAGATCTTCTCCTTCAACAATTGTAGCATTAGGGTCGCTTAGTTTCGAGCCCATATCTAATAAAACGCCATTCTCAATTAATAAATCTACCCCAGTTGTTTGCTGGTTTTCTTTTAAGACCGTTGCATCCTTGATCAGATACCTCATAAGGTTAGTTTACTTTCCAAAATCTTAATATTAGAGACTCGCTCAAAAGAAATAACAATGCAAGTAATAAAAAAAGTGTCCAAAGTCTTAATCCTTGTTCCTTTTCTTCTACTAAACTCGTCAGATTTTCGCCAGACTGCTCGTTAATTATCTCAATTGAACCTCCTAACTCTTCCATTAGTCTCTCCATAGTAATATAAGCCAAATTGGATTCTTTTCGATCATAATTGAAAGCAGATTTGGCAACTACTTCTGTGTTAGGAGCTTTTAAATCAAGAATTTGAGCCGTTTCAACTTGACCATATGTGTTCAGATTTAGTTTTCCTTGAATCAATTGTTGAGCTGGTATAAAAGCTACTTGACCAGCTTCGTAGGTATAAACACCATCTGAATTATCCGAATTTTCTGAATTGATATCTAGTATGACTTGATCATCTGTTCCAATAAAATATGCTAAGGATTCCGCCTGCATACTGGAAGAAGCCATTTTATAGATCATAGGCACAAGAATAGCCGGATTTTCTATTAGATTATTATAGGAGGCATCCAAAGGTGCACTCGTCAGATATAAAGATCCATTATTATCATTTACACCCACTAGAAAAGCCGTTCCATTCCTATAGGTTAAAATAGATTCCTTTGTAGCAGAACCGCTAATACTATATTGACCCTTAGTAGCGGGTAAATACAAGTTATCTTTTGGGTTTTCAAAAACATCTTTAAAAATAAAACTAGAAGTATTGATGGACCCCACTTCCTGTTCTAGAGTGGACCAATTACTAAGGCCTAAACCTTTTTGACGTAAAAACGAGTTCGCAGAAGAAGACAAGGTCTCTGCAGTAGGTATAATCCAAATGTTTCCGCCTGATTCCAAATAAGTATTTAAAGAGGCCTGAAGACCTGTACTCCATTCATCCATTTCATGCATGATGATCAAATCATATGTACTTAACTGCCCATAATCCAGTTGATTGATCGTTTTAGCATCGACTTGAAGTTGGGAGGACCATTTAAAACCTTTGGCTAAAGTGTTAGCTTTCTGATCATGAAGTTCTAATACTTTCAACATATCCCTTACAGGAAAAGAAACGAAAAAAGTATCATCAAACTGTACCGGATAATCCGAAATCTGAAAAGCTAAGACTTGATATCCCGATTCATTAAACGTAAGGTTAACCGTATCTATTCGCACACTATTGGCTGCAATATCAATCTGACCCAAGGGTTTGTTTATCCTATCCAAAGAATAAGAAAAACGAGTATTTTCTATAGCATTATCTCCATAGTTATGAATAGCAACAAATAACTTGGTGCTTTGATTTTTTACCACCACAGGTTGCTCTAACCAAACTGAATCAATACCCACATTTTGTTGAGTCGTACTTCTCAAAGGCATTAAATAAGCTTGATAACTTGAATCTACCATTAATTCACCCGAGCACATCTCTTCCTGAAAATCTGAAAAGATATAACTCACAGCCTCCCTGCGTATCTGCTGCTCGCTCAAAAGTTCAGCTTGAAAGCTTAACAAGTCTTCTAGCATTAATGTATTAGGCTGAATGTCTATATCTTCAATCATCGCTAGGGCTTCTTTTTGGTCATAAATATTTCGAGACCTGAAATCTAACTGATTGCTTATTACTGAAAAAACATCATCCTTTCTATATGCTTGAACGACCGAACGTGCATTCGATTTGGCTAATTCTAATAATGGTACTTCATCCTTCAAGGCAGTCATTGAAAGCGAATTATCCAAATAAATCATGACATGCTTAGGTTCATCAGAACTAGCCCCATTGTTTTTTTTGACAAAAGGTTGAGCAAAAGCTAGTACCAAGGCAATAATTGCCAAACAACGAAGTAATAAGACTAGTAAATTCCTCAACCTAGATCGTACTGCTGTTTCCTCCTTTAACTCCTTTAAAAACGACACATTTGTGAAGAAAACTTTTTTGTATCTCCTAAAATAGAATAAGTGGATAATAACCGGAATTAAGATGGTGGCAGCAGCTACTAAAAATAATGGGTGTAAGAATTGCATAAATTCGCTTCGGTTGCTTGAAATGATTCGCTTTTAGCGATCAACGCTAAATATACAGATTTAGGATAAAAATGTTTCATTTTAAAAGTGCATCAATAAAAAAGTCCCGATTTACTTCGGGACTTTTTTATTATTCTCTATACAAGGTGACATCTCCTTTGATCACTTCCCAAGCTCCCCGTTTGTCTTGAATTTCTGCAAACCATGTATAAACAGCATTAGGGGCCAGTGCATTTCTAAATGTGCCATCCCAACCACTTGCTGGGTCATTCAGCATAGATTGATCACCAGTAAACACCAATTCTCCCCATCGATCATAGATTTTAAAGGCCCGCAAATCTATATAATCTTCCGAAGCATACAATATGAAACGATCATTTTGGCCATCTCCATTTGGAGTGAAAATATTAGGTATAAATAAAGAACGATCATCCCTGACTACAATCATAATATCATGTTCTACTACGCAACCTTCAACCGTTTCGATTTCAACATAATAGGTAGTCTGTGTTTCCGGACTTAAAATAGGATTTAAACAATCCGTGCAACTAATAGCATAATCCGGGAACCACTGTACTTGACTTATACCTTGTTCATCGATATTTAAACTTAAATCTACTTGATATGAAGATCCAGCTTCTATAATTTGTTGATCGACCAATTCGATACTAGGTATTTGTACTTCCTGAATTTCTGAAAATTCGCTAATCAGACAACCATAACTATCCTCTACTGATACCTCATATAGCCCTGGTAAGAGGGACTCAAAGGTAGATTCCGTGCTCCATGTATCATTTATACTGTATACAAAAGGTCCTATTGAGCCATTGACCTGTAATATTTCTATTTGCCCAAGAGGATTTGAACAAATGGGTTGATCAATGTCCACAATCATATCCATTAGCCTATGGTCTATTACTTCAAAAGATTCTATCGAGGAACAACCATTATTAACATCATGCACCTCCACTTGATATATACCTCCTTCCAATATTTCTGGAGAATTTATTTCATCTCCAATAATTGCTCCTGATGGATTAGTCCAAGAGATTATAGAGCTATTGGGATCATTTTCTAAATGGATTTGCACTACTGGAAGATTGCAATTCAATACAAAACTATCCTCCATTTCAATCATTGGAGCCTCATAATCTTCCGTTACCTCAAAGCTATAAGTATTCATACACCCATTTCCAATATCTAAAAGATCAATAGTGTAAGTACCTATAAGATTGACCTCAACACCTAAACCAGAAACTATAAATGGTTGATCCTCCTCACTTGACCAGGTCCAATTCAGTTCAGTGGTATCACCAGCATATTGTCCAAGGATAGATACAACACTATTGGAACAATTCAATTGCTCCAATTCATTAAAACTCAATATTGGAGTCTCCTGATCTAACTCAACGGTTACACTTGATGAAATGGAACAGCCATTTTCTAAGTCTAAAATATTCAAGGTATAATCCCCTGGCAGTTGAACCTGCAAACTTGGAGCAGCGGGATTACTAATCACCTGTCCCGTATTTGTTGACCAACTATATAGAAAATTTTCTCCCTGATCAGACCCTAAAGATGAGACTACAACAGCCTCATTGGAACAGGTTAATAAATCATCTACGCTAAGATTGATACTTGGAGAATCTTGTATATCATCTACCCATAAATCAAGGGTGCTTGCACAGTTATTCTGGATATTTAATACAGATAATGTATATAATCCGCCTTGGGTTGCAAAGGCATTTAAATTGGTATTTTCCCCTTCAAGTGCACCATCAAAAGTGGTCCAAGTGTATTGGAACGCTGGTCCCGAAGAAGATCCCTCTCCGTATAGCGTAACGCCATTATTATAACAATCAATAGTATCTAACACCTCTATTCTAACTACTGGATATTCTATATCCTCCTCAACAGTTAAACTAGTTGAATCTATACAACCATTGACTACGTTTTGAACCCAAACATCATAGGTTCCAGCACTCGTAATAGTAATGGAAGGATCATCTGGAAGCCCCAATATGGTTCCATTATCTGTTGTCCACTCAAATACATGCGTGGAAGCCTGAATTCCAGGTAAGGTCAAATCATCTATCAGGTTGGCACAATTTAAGGTATCTGGTCCATCGATAAATAGGGCTGGTGGTTCATAATCACCTACTAGCGATATAGGCGTTGTTACCTGACAACCCAAATCATTGGTTACGGTAACATAATATGTTCCTTCTCCAAGTCCGACTATAGACATCCCATCTGCACTTGGTTCACTCCATTCATAAGAATATGACTCACATTCAAAATCAACAATAATTGCCCCACCCACATCATCATAACAATTAGGCACCGCCGTTATATTGGTTGAAAAAGAAATAGGTGCATTTTCAGGAACATAAACACTATCTTCAAAAACACAACCTATTACATCCGTAAGTGTAACAGGATAATACCCCTCTTCAAGTCCATCAATGTGGTTTCCTTGTTCTCCATTTTCCCACCAAACTGAATATGGTTCTACGCCTGCTATTAAAGATATAGATGCTGATCCGTCTGACCCACCATAGCAAGTCACCGTATCAATTGCAAATGCTACTTCGAAAGGATGTAAAACTAACTCAGATTGCCCAGTAAATACTCCTCCACAACCTGCACCAGATATATATTGTATTTGATATATACCTTCAGAGCGAGTAGGCAGTAAAAAAGGATTTTCAGTAATCCCGAATAGCGTATCACTCAGGACCCCATCAATAGAAAAAACTAACTCATAAGGGCCTGGGCCTGTGAAATATATCGGCATTTCTGCAGTTGACAAATCTCCACATGCTATTACTTGTTCTTCCGTCAATGTGGCACTTACTCCTGCGGCAACTATGAAATAGTCCACTTCAATACTTGTACCACACGCATCTTCCAATAATAAACTAACCACACCAGTACTTGGATTAGGATCTATGTAAAAAGGTAAGGTTGACCCATCACTCCACAAATAATCTATCGCCACAAAATCATTGATTAATTCTGGATGAATAATCAAGGTATCACTTGGACAGATAGCAATAGTATCTACAGGTTCAACTATTAATCCATCTAAGGGATCCTGAATAAATATGGTTAAGGATGTTGAAATACAACCAACACATTGTGGACTAACCAAGATCTCGAGTGTCTCTATTCCCTCGATTATACCATCGGCTATCACGTTTAAAGGAATATGTATTTGCTCCACTCCGGGATCAAGAGTTACATCTACCCAAAGTGCTTCCTCTACTACATAATCTACTTCTTGAGCTGCTGTTCCAGCGAAAAAAATATTAAATCCTACAGATACATTATCTGGAAAATTATTCCTGTGAACAACTATAAAAGGATCTCCGCAGCCTTCGTGGACCGTATTTCCCGAATTTGGCGATTCTAAATACACAGACAGTTGACTCTGTGCCCAAGACATGGGAGAAAAAAGAAAAAATAGAATAAATAGAGGACTCCAATATAGGAGTGTAGTCATTGGTTTTATTGCTTTCATGGCGCACACACTTGTTTACCCGAGGGTATTAATTAATGAGAGTGGTTTGCCATAAATTAGTTTTTGAAAGAGGGCTTTACTGCTTAATAGAAAAGGATAAGATTCCTTTTTTTTATTATCGTTCAATAATAAAGAGATAGTAATCTCTTTTGTAATGCTAATAATTCAATTTTAGTAGAATCTGTTCACTGATTGTGGGAATTATTATTGAATTGAATGCTACATGACAAATTCAATTTGATAAATAATCCAGCTATTTCTAGAAACTCGATTAATATTTGAAAGGACTTGCCAAAATTACTGCGGAACTAAACCCAAGGTTAAATGGTCATATGAACGACAAAAGTCATTTCCTGAGAAATATTTTTTTCTATTTTATTGTTAATTAGATTATTAGAACCAAATACCACAATCAAATGAAACTTCTACGTAACCTATCAGCGGCTATCTTAATGACGCTTTTAACTGGGCAGATAGCCCAAAGTCAAGACCTACAATATGGTGCAAAAGGTGGTTTATCTTTCTATTTTGGAGATTTAGCCCCAGCACAGAATATTCTTTCCTTCGAATCTGGATTAAGTGCAGGCATATTTATAAAAAGAGAATTCAACGAATTACTGAGTATTAGAGTAGATGCTAGTTACTTAGATATTTACGGTGATGATGCCAATAGTGGTGAAGCTTGGAGGATAAATAGAAACTTAGATTTTCAATCTGATATTTTTGAAGGTAGTATAACAGCTGAATTTTCACCGTTGGCCTTAAGAGTAGGCTATGGAAATAATATCCAACCTTATATTGGAATTGGAGTGGGTGTCTTTCATTTTAATCCGACAACCATTTACAATGGTAACGTCATTGAATTACAACCTTTGAATACGGAGGGTCAAGGATTAGACGGATTAGGAACACCTTACAACTTAGTCCAAATTAATATTCCTATCCAAATGGGTGTCCAATTCAATTGGTCCTCAGGATGGAACATTTCAGCAGAACTAAATTATAGGAAATTATTTACCGATTATTTAGATGATGTAAGTGGATATTATGTATCCAATACCGTATTATCAGAGAATTTTGGACCTACTTCCGCTTTACTTTCTGACAGAAGCGAAGGAATGATGAATTCTTCAGGAGATATTCCTAATCTATCTGTTCCAAGAGGTAATCCTACTAACTATGATGCCTATGCGGCCCTAGTACTCAAGGTTGGATATACTATTAATCGGATGATGGCAAGAAATGGATATTCCAGAAATAAAATGGGTTGTCCAACCTTCTAAAAAAAAAGGCTTACCCGAATTGGGTAAGCCTTTTTTTTATCTCCTTAAGAAAACATCTCCTTCATAAAATTCTATCCGCCCATCAATCATTTCTACCTCTGCATAATAGACAAAGACAGCTGAGTTGAGCAGTTTTCCTAGAATAGTACCGTCCCACCCATGCGCAGGATCATTTGGTTGGAAGTTATATTGTTCAAAGACTTTTTCTCCCCATCTGTCGAATACTTCAAACGTCTTTATTTGCTCAATATTTCTAGTATCTGCAAAAATCATAAAGACTTCGTTTTCCCCGTCTGAGTCTGGTGAGAAAGCATTTGGAATATATATTTTTGGTGTCTTATCCACTAAAATATTTACAAATGTACGAGCCTCACAACCTTGTGTATTTTCAACAGTCAATTCATAGATGCTCGATTCTAATACGGTCACAACAGGATCCAAACAATCATCACAGCTTAATCCTTCTGGTGGGAACCAACTTATTGATTCAATGAGATCAACATTATAATTTACGTTTGCAAAGATTTGAGCAGTTTGTCCTTCTAGGATTTCTACTGTAGCATCTACGATAATTTCAATCTGTGGAGGAGCAACAATATCAGCAAAAGTAATACCTGTTTCACATCCATTGGCATCTTGGGCAATTACTTCATACTCCCCTGGATTCAAATGAGAATAATACATGGTTGAAGAATAGGTATCTCCATTATTTAAAGAGAATACATACGGAGGCGTTCCCCCTTCAATATTAGTAATATTTAGCGACCCCATCTGTTCAGCACAAAGCGGATCTACAGTCTCAACTAATAAATTCTCTGGTATATCTTCAATAACTTGCACTTGGTCAGAATCCGAACAACCATTGGTTAGATTCAAAATAGTCAAAGTATACAAACCTTCTGCATCTACTGCAGCATCTAAAGTATTTTCCCCTAAAACAATATTACCATCCGGTGTTGTCCAAGTAAATTCTAGATTTGAAGTTGAGGATTGCACAGATCCATTCAAATTAGTGTATAGATCGTAGCAAGGAAGAACAAAATCATCACCTGCTGAAACAACTGGATACTCATAATCACTATATACATCTAGCGTATCTATCGTTACACATCCATTGATAGTATCAGTAATTGTCAATACATATTGACCTGCTAAATCTACTGTAGGACTCAGTCCATCGGTTCCACCTATAAAGCTACCATTATTGGTATTCCACTCTAAAACATACTGCGTTTCCATAGCTGTCGATGAAGCATCTACCAATACTTCCTCTGTATCACAATCCAAAATATCTGATTGTACAGAACTAATAAATGGATATTCTTGGTCTGCTGGGACATAAACAGAATCCAAAGACATACAATCATTGATCATATCAATAACACAAATAGTATAAGTTCCAGCTGAGCCAATAGTTGGATTG
>CAXQNQ010000161.1:0-6208 GCA_964225135.1 Mesoflavibacter profundi | reverse complement strand
TTCAAAATATCTCACGATATCCTTCAGTCTTTTTAGTGTTCGCCCCTCTCCCGGAGCGAGTGCAAAGATAGATTTTTTTAACCCACTTTTCAAAGCTTTGTTCGAAACTTTTTTGAAGTTTTTTCTAAGCTCCTTTCACCCTCTTTTCTACCTATCTTTTTTCGCTTCTCTCTCGAAGCGGTTGCAAAAGTATGTTTTTAGTATTTTAAATGCAAATAAAAATTTCACTTTTTTCTAAAAACATAATCAAGCTTTTCAATTGCACTGTACCTCTCTTCCGAAGCGCCTGCAAATGTAGCTAAAGCAACATTAAATAACCAAACCTTTTTTGCGGTTTTTTTTAATCAAAAAATATCCTTTTCTGATAAATACTTAACAATCAATATTCAAGCAATAAAAATAATTTTTGACAACCAAAAACAAAGGGCTGTACCCCATGGATACAGCCCTAATTTTTATCTAAAGATAAGCTGGACTATTACTCTTCCGTTTTCTCCTCTGCCTTGTCCTCTGCCTTGTCCTCTACCTTGTCCTCTGCTTTAGGCTCAGCCTTTTTAGTAGTCTTCTTAGTAGTCTTCTTAGCAGTCTTCTTCTCAGCCTCTGCCTCAGCCTTATCTTCATTTCCACTAATCTGATCTTTTAATTGATCGAAGATCTCTAGATCACCTAGTGTAGACTTTTCAATATTTGAATTGGTCTTTTTAATCGCCTGTGATGTTTCCGCACGCTCAGCTTTACGCTCAGCTTTTACTTGCTCATCTGCCTCTCTAGAAATATCTTCTAGGTAACGCAAGTGAGAAACCATAATGCGCTTATCATCACGATTAAACTCAATTACTTTTACAGTCAATTCTTCATCAACTTCAGCTAGCACGCCATCTTCTTTCTTGATGTGCTTGATTGGAGAAAATGCCTCCAAGCCATATTGAAGCTGAATGATAGCGCCTCTGTCATCTTTTCTAATCACAGTTCCAGAGTGGTAAGAACCAATCGGGAATACATTTTCGAAAGTATCCCATGGATTCTCTTCAATCTGCTTGTGTCCAAGTGACAACTTGCGGCTTTCACTATCAATTTCAAGAATTACAACCTCTATCTCATCTCCAACTTTTGTAAACTCAGATGGGTGAGAGTAACGCTTAGTCCAAGATAAGTCAGAGATGTGGATCATACCACCAATACCTTCTTCTAGCTCAACGAACACACCATAAGGCGTCAAATTCTTAACAATTGACTTGTGTCTGCTATCGATAGGATATTTCTCTGTGATCTCACTCCATGGATCTTTACTAAGCTGCTTGATAGATAGTGACATCTTACGCTCTTCCCTATCAATAGTTACAACTTTTGCTTCCAACTCTTGATCCAGTTTGAAGAATTCACGAGCATTGATCGGTTGATTACTCCAAGTAACCTCAGATACGTGAATCAAACCTTCAACACCTGGCTGGATTTCAAGGAATGCGCCATAATCTTCGATATTCACGATGCGCCCTTTAACTGTAGATCCTTCCTGAACATCTTCAGCGAGTACCTCCCATGGATGTGGTTGAAGTTGCTTAAGACCAAGTGAAATACGCTTTTTGTTCTCATCAAAGTCAAGAACAACTACGTTAATCTTCTGATTAAGCTCAAGCACTTTTCTTGGATCATCAATACGACCCCAAGAAATATCAGTGATATATAATAGACCATCAACACCACCCAAATCAAGGAATGCTCCAAAGTCTGTAATATTCTTAACGATACCCTCAAGTACTTGTCCTTTTTCAAGACCAGCAATGATTTGCTCACGCTGTACTGCAAGATCGCTTTCAATAAGTGCTTTGTGTGATACAACTGCATTCTTGATCTGCTCATTGATCTTAACCACTTTGAATTCCATTGTTTTACCAACGTACTGATCGTAATCGATGATTGGTTTAATATCAATTTGAGATCCTGGAAGGAATGTTTCCAATCCACTACAATCTACAATCAAACCACCTTTTGTTTTCGATACAACCGTACCCTTGATAACTGTACCATTTGTAAAAGAGTCTTTAATATCCTCCCATGCACGCAACAATTTTGCTTTACGACGAGACAATACTAATTGTCCTCTTTCATCCTCTAGAGTCTCTACATAAATCTCAATCTGGTCACCCTCTTTAAGATCTGGTGTATCTCTAAATTCAGATTTAGATACAAGACCATCAGATTTAGACCCTATGTCTAAAACGATATCCGCGTCTGTTACATAAGTAACTTTCGCCTTCACTAATGCATTTTCTTCAACTGCACTTAATGTAGCTTCGTAATCTTTTAGGTAATCTTTGATTTCTTTTTCTGTGTAAGAAAGCTTTTGCTTTGCTCCACCTTGCCAATCGTAATCATCGTGAGCTCCTTTGTCTTCCACTACAGGCTCTGCAACCTCTGCTTCAACTGTTGTCTCTTCTTGAACCTGCTCCTCGGCTTGAGGAGTCTCTTGTTCCTCGGCTTGAGGAGTCTCTTGTTCCTCGGCTTGAGGAGTCTCTTGAGTTTCTTTATTTTCTTCCATAAGAAATAAAGAGATTTTTGTGATAGTCTTTACACCTATCTGGTTAATAAAAAAATTAGCGGCACAAAGGTACTTATATTTTTTTGATTTGCAAACACAAATTAAAAGAGATTCAGTGGATTAACTGAAGCTCTTTTCTCTATCGTATTATTCTTCGACAATTTCTATCAAGGTTTCTCGACTCATACAGGTAAAAATACCAATTGGATCACCAGGACCTTTAATATTAGATATGAATTGTCCAGGTTGGCCAAATGGGTTACCATTAATAAAGGCTGCCCCTGCTGCACTCTGGAAGAAATCGTAGTATTCTTTATTAATATGAATCATAGTGTTGATTATTGTATCTCCAACTTCAAAGCTATAATCTGATCCAAATAAGAAAATCTCCGTATCGACTAAATCATCAGAAGTAACAAAGTCTATCTCCAGACTATCTAAACTTCCTTTATGCAAAATCCGTCTAATATAATTTGGCTCTGGACTTGGATCAGTTCCATAAATCAATGTTCGAGCGAATTCCGGTTGCAAAGGATTGAATTGAATAAAGGAACTATCAATAGGAATAGGTGCTACCATAGATGTAGAAGAAGTCAATACACTGCCATCAGCTAATGTAATCTCTAATTCAAAAACAGTACCAGGCTCAACATCTACTACTTCACTATTGGAGTAATTATTCAATTGTAATGTAAAAGGATTAATCACTAAGCCTTCCTCTAATTCATAGGTGTTACCATTATAACTTATAGATACTTCAGCCCCCCCTAATAAAATATTTCCTAGGTACTCTAAAGGATCCTGTGGAATAACTTCAAAGTAAGGCACACTTTCAGATAGCAAAACACGTAATTCTTGACCGTTTTCGATATAGCATTCAACAACTACCTGTGGCGTATACTCTGGTAATTCTATTTCTATCTCTTGGTCGAGGTTGCAGCTTATCAAAGCCAAAACACTCAAAGACCATATTATATATTGCTTGATATTCTTCATTATTAAAATTTAAAGTTCCATGAAATAGATGGAAGTATTGGGAATAAAGACACTTGAGTCGCCTTGATTCTTTCAGGAATCTCTATAACCTCGCCGCCAGTAGTAGTAGCTTCTGCAAACTCAGGCTCTAAGAGTAAAAAGAAGGCATTTCTCCTATCATAAGCATTAATGACATTAATACTCAAATCACTTTCTCCCCACTTAGGGAAAAATTTGATTATCATACCTAAATCTAACCTATGGAAAGCTGCCAAGCGATAGTTGTTTCGCTCTCTATATACAGGTAATACCACCTGAGTTGTTCCTCCTGGAATATCCTGGAAAGTCAATCTACCTGTCGGCAACCAAGTCAAATCACCTGATCCATAAACCCAAGAAGCAGAGAAACTAAATCGCTTATTCAGTTCGTACATCCCTACCACTGAGATATCATGGCGACGATCATATCTAGGAGAAAAGTAATTTAAGCCTTCACCAAAATATCCATTGGGATCTAAAGGAACAAAATCACCACGCTTAGTCCATGCTAGCGTATACCCAATCCAACCAGTCAACTTACCCTCACGCTTCTCTAAACTCAACTCTGTACCATAACTATATCCTTTACCAATAGCAAATTCTTGTTCTAAGTTAGGATTGGCAAATAATTCGGCCCAGTCCACAAAATCAACTTGATTATCTAACCACTTATAGTAATATTCATTGGTCAGTAATAATTTGTTACCAATATTAAAGGTTGCTCCAATAGCTACTTGGTCTGAACGCTGAGGTTCAATATCAGAAGTAGAAGGATACCAAATATCAGTAGGCAAAGACACACCAGATGATGCAATCAAATGCAAATATTGCTTCATGCGTGCATAGGATGCTTTCACAGATACATTGTCATTCACCAAGTATCTGGCAGCTAACCTAGGCTCCAGTCCCATGTAGAAGGTACTATCATTGGCAAATCCACTCCAGCGTATTCCTCCATTGACACGCAGTCTATCGTCTACATCCCATTCATCTCCAATATATGCACCAAATTCCCATCCATTATAATCATTACCTGCGCTGAATGATACATCACCATCATCCGAACCTGCTTGTAATCTACCCACTTCAAATTCATGATAGGTGATCCCTAATCCATAACGAAGGGTATGATCATTATTTACTGCCCAGTAGTAATCTGATTTTAAGTTCAAATCTTTAATCCTAGACCCTACCTCGAAAGAGAACCCAGTTACTTCATTGCTTATACTATACTGATAGTCCGAAAAAGTTAGAGTGGTATTAGAGAATGTCTTTGAATTGAATTGATGATTCCATCTTGCCGTACCAGTGGCATTTCCCCACCCAAAATTAAAATCAAAAAAGTCCGATTTAAAACCAAACACATCTCTTCCAAAATATCCGCTCAAATACAACCGATCTTTCTCACCCAAATCAAAGTTTACTTTGGTATTTAAATCGTAAAAATAATATCCTGGAATCTGCGTAGCATCTGGATTATCCTTATTTTTTTCATTGATAGCATTGGTAATCAAATCGAAATAAGTCCGACGACCTGACACAATAAAAGAAGACTTATCTTTTTGAATGGGCCCCTCTAGCGTCAACTTAGAAGAAATTATTCCAATTCCGCCTGAACCGGCAAATTCTTTTTTATTTCCTTCTTTCAACTTGACATCAATAACAGATGACAAACGTCCCCCATATTGAGCTGGAAATCCACCTTTGTATAATTTCAAATCCTTTACTGCATCGGTATTAAAGGTGGAAAAGAATCCAAATAAATGCGATGCATTGTATACTACTGCCTCGTCTAGAACAATCAGATTTTGATCACTTCGCCCTCCTCTCACATATAAGCCTGTTGAGCCTTCTGATCCAGAAGGGATTCCAGGTTTCAATTGAATAGTTTTGAGCACATCACTTTCTCCTAGAAGCACGGGTATTAACTTAGCCTCTTTCGGGCTAATGGATTCCACACTCATCTCAGTTGACTTGACTTCTTCACTAAAGGAGTTGGCTTTGATTACGACTTCCCGCAATTCCATTCCGGTTCCTAATTCTATATCTAATTTGTATTCCGGTTGCGTTTTAACACGCTGTGAAGAGGTCTGAAAACCAACATAACTAAAATCGATTTGCACAGAATCACTCGTTATTTCATCTAGGGTTATAGAATAGAAGCCATATTCATTGGTTACTGTTCCGGTGTTAGCTTGGGGGACAAAAATTGTTGCTCCAATGAGGGTTTCACCATTACTTGCATCCTTGACTACACCACTCAAAGTCATACTTTCTTGCCCAATAGCCCAAAAGGCAATCAAGGAAAGTATGCAGGTGAACAAACTTTTTTTCATAAATACGGTTTTGTGTTTGTTAATGAAATAAACGCATACATAAGTAGGCTTTTTAAAGGACGATAAATCTAAAAAAAGGTTTAATCCTCTTAGTCATTTTTCGACTAACCTTAGTCCTATTAGATAAAGAAGTCTATCTTTGCTACCAAATCAACATAGAAGCGTAAACTATGTTTTATGAGTCTTGTTTTTTCATTCATTAAATTCCAATAAGCATGAGCCATAGCGAAAAATTTGATGCAGATCAAGCACCCAAACCAGTAGGATTATATCCACATGCTCGAAAAGTGGGTAATTTATTATTCCTATCAGGAATTGG
>CAXQNQ010000160.1:0-9553 GCA_964225135.1 Mesoflavibacter profundi | reverse complement strand
CAATCTTAGGCAATTCGATGTTCAATGCTTTTAAATATTGATCTCGAATAATCATAAATGAATCGATCTCATTAGCCGGTAGTGGATCAGGTGGAGGAAATCTTAAGGAGAGGTGGTTGACTTGTTTGCCGTTTTTCCAAAATCTAAAACAAACATGTGGACCAGTTGCCAAACCGGTAGAACCTACATATCCAATGACTTGACCTTGTTTTACATGAGAACCTCTATTGACTCCTTTAGCAAACTTTTGCATATGTAGATATTGAGTACTGTATACCTTGTCATGTTTTATTTTAATGTAATTACCGTTTCCTCTAGTGTAACCTTTTTTGCTGATTATACCATCAGCAACTGCAAATATGGGTGTCCCATAAGGGGCAGCATAATCAGTTCCCAAATGTGGTTTTACCCTTTTTTGGACTGGATGAAATCTCCTAAGATTATATCGAGAGGATATTCTACTATATTTTACAGGAGCTTTTAAAAAGGTTTTAGCCATTGGTCTTCCAAGCTCATCGTAGTAACCTTCAAGGCCTTCTTTGTCATAATAAATAGCAAAGTAATCATTGCCACTGGTCTTGTAGTGGGCTGCTTTTACCATGTCCACACCGGCGGATAAATCTTCTACAAACTTTTCATCATATAACAAATTAAACGCATCACCTTTATTGACATGATGAAAATCAACAGACCATTGAAGTGCATCCTCCATTCTTGCTGTCAGTTCATAACTCACACCAGCCTTTGTCATTGCATTCCATAGATTGGACTCTATTTCTCCAGAAACGATGGAGGTTTCTATAGTTATTGGTTTGTTGATGATTTGTATATCCTGATCCCCTTTTAATGCATAAATGACATAGGATTCGATATTGGGTTCATAAATAAAATAGTCAGCACCCTCCAAGCTATCCTTGGTTAGAATAGTATAAGGCTTATCAGCGCGTAATTGTCTAATATCGAATACATCCTTACTTTTTCGGGCAATACCATCTATTTGTCCATAGTCCACACCGTGAACTAAAAGGATGTCTGCCAAGAATTGATTTCTTGCAATGGTGTCTTCATGAACTTGCTGAAATGTATCTAATACAAAGCCAAACTTTACATTAGGGATGGTAAGGGTTAGTTTACCTAAAGTAGGCGCACTTGCATCCAAGGCAGAGGCTTGGAAATGATTAGCTGAATCAGCACCAGAATTGAATTGAAAAACCCCCAAAGTAGTAAATGATAACACGACCAAAATGAATAAAATGGATTTGTATTTACTCGTTATCTTTTTTGAAATTTTCAAACCGTAAAATTTTCTCTCTTTAATTAAACTAATCTGGGTAAAAGGTGCTTAAACAAATATAAAGATTAGGAACCTACAAGCAAATTAATTAACATCCTTTTAGCATAATTATAGCTTCTCAAATATAAACTCTAATTCACTACCTAATCGTGGTTTGATAGACAAAGTAGAGGACTCCAATTTTTTTATTTTGAAGTACTTCTTGAATAGGCGTTCATATTCTTGGGCTGTCCCTCCAAAAGGCGGACCATTTTTATTAAATGTCCTATCAAAGAATAAACCCATTAGAATACCACTAGGTTGGAGTAGTTCTAAAGTTTTATTTCTATACTTTTTTCGCCATTCAGGATGAATGGCACAAAAGAAGGTTTGTTCGACTATAAAATCATACGTTCCTGTATGTTCAAAAAAATCACCATGGATGATCTGATCTTTTGGGAATTCCGGATATGCCTTTGCAAATCGTTTTAATGGAGTCTCTGCCCAATCACAGATAAATACGTTTTTATAGCCTTTTTCAATAAATAAATAGGCTGCTTCGTATCCTGAACCTGCCCCTGGAAAAAGGATCTTTGATGATGGATTTGTTTCTTGAATAACCAAATCAATAATGGCTGGAGAGGGGTTTTGGATGTCCCATCCAGTTTCACCTTTTTGCCATCTTTTCTCCCAATAATCATCAGATAATGAATGGTCCATTATTGATATTTGTTTAACTTCTGGTTATCCCTTTTCTAAAGTAGGTATTTGTCTGCTTAAACCCTATATTTACACTCAAATTTTTAATCATGTCTGACCAGTATAATTACGATAAAAGAGGTGTATCAGCAACTAAGGACGAGGTGCATCAAGCGATTAAAGGCTTAGATAAAGGCTTATTTGAGAAGGCTTTTTGCAAAATTCTCCCAGACCATGTAGGAGGTTCTTCCGAATATTGTAACCTCATGCATGCGGATACTGCTGGTACTAAGACTAGCTTGGCATACATGTATTGGAAAGAGACTGGTGACCTATCTGTTTGGAGAGGTATAGCGCAAGACGCCATAGTTATGAATTTGGACGATATGGCTTGTGTTGGATGCCTAGATAATATAGTGTTGTCTTCAACTATTGGAAGAAACAAAAATTTAATTTCTGGTGATGTAATCAAAGAAATCATTCAATTTACTGCTGCTTTCGTCGAGCAAATGAGGGATTTAGGTGTCCACATTCATTTGGCGGGAGGTGAAACAGCAGATGTAGGCGATATTGTTAGAACCATAGATGTTGGTTACACAGCTTTTGCAAGAATGAAACGTAGTGATTTGATAGTCAATGATATAAAGCCTGGCAATGTAATTGTTAGTTTAAGCTCTTCTGGTCAAGCTTCTTATGAAGAACAGTATAACGGTGGCATGGGATCTAATGGGTTGACTTCAGCGCGTCATGATGTTTTTGAAAAAGCTTATTTGTCCGCCTACCCAGATAGCTCAGATCCGAATACTCCGGATGAGGTCAAATATATAGGTTCAAAAAAATTGACGGATACCATTACTATTCAAGGGGAAAGTATACCTGTTGGGAAATTAGTTCTCTCTCCCACAAGAACCTATCTACCTGTCATGAAAAGAATCTTTGAAGAAGTTCCTGAAGGTATAGATGGGATCATTCACTGTACTGGAGGTGGACAGACTAAAGTGGTTAAATTTATTGACCAAGTTAAGGTTATCAAGGATAACTTATTTGAAGTACCCCCACTATTTGAATTGATTCAGCAAGAAAGTGGAGCATCTGAAAAAGAGATGTATCAGGTGTTCAATATGGGGCAGCGTATGGAATTTTATACCAATATGAAACACGCTGAAACTATTATTGCATGTGCGAAGTCCTTCAATATTGATGCGAAAATCATTGGACACGTGGAGTCAGCGCCTCAGGCAGAAGTAGAAATTCGGACTGCCCAAGGAACTTACAATTATTTCAATTAATTTTTACCAACATAATTGTACGGACTAATAGCTTTTAATTCATCCTTTAATTGTTCGTTGATTGCTAAAGAATCAATGAAAGCATGGATGTCAGCTTGACTGATATGAGCCCTTCCTCTGGTGAGCGCTTTCAAGGCCTCGTATGGCTTGTCGAAATGCTCCCTTCTTAGAATGTTTTGTATGGCTTCCGCCGTAACTATCCAGTTAGCTTCTAAGTCTGATTCAAGCTTAGCTTGATTTAATAAAAGCTTACCAATTCCTTTAAGCATAGACTTAAATCCAATAAGCGTATGCCCCATAGGGCTTCCGATATTTCTCAATACAGTACTATCCGTTAGATCTCGTTGAAGCCTTGAAATAGGTAATTTTTGTGCTAAATGATTAAACAAGGCATTTGCAATTCCAAAATTACCTTCTGCATTTTCAAAATCTATAGGATTGACCTTATGTGGCATAGCTGATGAGCCAACTTCTCCCGCAATGACTTTCTGTTTAAAGTAATCCATAGATACATAGGTCCAGATATCCCTACAAAAATCAATTAGAATGGTGTTTATGCGGCTAAGTGCATGAAATTGAGCTGCGATTTGATCATAATGCTCAATTTGTGTAGTTGGATAAGATCGAGTAAGACCTAACCTTTTATCTAAAAATTGAGTAGCAAAACCGTGCCAATCGTGGTTTGGGTAGGCTACATAGTGAGCGTTCATATTTCCAGTTGCCCCTCCAAACTTACCTGCGTGAGGAATACATTGTAACTGCTCTAATTGAGTAGCTAACCTAACCTGAAATACTTTAATTTCCTTGCCTAAAGTCGTAGGTGAAGCTGCTTGCCCGTGAGTTCTTGCCAACATAGGTGTTGTAGCCCATTCTTTGGACAAATCCCCCAATGTTTCCAAAATTTCTTCTAAGATTGGATAATAGGTATCCTCCAAGGATGCCTTTAAGGAAAGTGGAATAGCAGTATTATTGATGTCTTGAGAAGTTAACCCAAAATGAATGAACTCTTTATATTTTTCGAGTCCAAGTGCATCGAATTGCTCCTTAATAAAATATTCAACAGCTTTTACATCGTGATTAGTTACTCGTTCAATAGATTTGATGGATTCAGCTTGCTCTAGCGTAAAATTAGTGGCTATATCTTGTATACCCTTAACTTGATTAGAATCAATACCATTCAATTGTGGCAGACCTAGATCTACAAGTGCGAGGAAGTATTCCACTTCTACTAAAACACGGTATTTTATAAGCGCATATTCGGAGAAATAATTCGATAATGCCGCTGTTTTGTTGGCATACCTTCCATCTATAGCTGAAATTGCTGTTAACATAACTCAGAGCTAAGGTTTTAAATGAAAAAAAGTATTGTAATTTTATGCTGTTGCATTTTAAATACGATTATACTATTAAAATTGAACTTTTTGCATTAAAGTTTAATTAGTTTTGCAGG
This sequence comes from Mesoflavibacter profundi, assembly GCA_964225135.1. Taxonomy (GTDB): domain Bacteria; phylum Bacteroidota; class Bacteroidia; order Chitinophagales; family Saprospiraceae; genus AM-2324. The sequence continues at coordinate 4,842 of CAXQNQ010000160.1, read as the reverse complement.
AATATACCAATTGACACCAACTATGCAATCCGGAAAATTACTCATAGGAAGTTCGAAGTTTAAATTGACCATAGACCGTCTATGCCAACAATTGCTTGAGGATTATGGTGACTTCAAGGATACCTGTATCATTGGTATTCAACCTAGAGGAATTTATTTAGCCGACCGTATTATTAGTAGGTTACAGCATATCAACCCTGAGCTAGAAATCCAATCTGGGAAGATTGATATTACCTTTTACAGAGATGATTTTCGAAGAAGAGAAAAACCACTTAGTGCTAGCATTACAGAAATGGATTTTATCATAGAGGATAAAAACGTAGTCTTAGTGGATGATGTCTTATATACAGGAAGAACAGTGCAAGCAGCACTAACTGCCTTGCAGGACTACGGAAGACCCAAGCGGATAGCTTTAATGGCTATGGTCGACCGAAGATTTAATAGGCACTTACCCATAAAATCCGACTATAAAGGGCTAAAGGTAGATGCCTTAGACGAAGCCTATGTTAAGGTGTTATGGGATGAGCATGGAGAAGAGGATGGTGTTTTTATTTATCCAACAAAACCTGATTGATCATTGCTATGGGAAGTTTACTAAGCTCTAGACATTTGTTGGGAATCAAATATATCACAGAGGCTGATATAAACTTGATTTTTGAAACTGCAGAGGAATTTAAGGAAGTGATTAATAGACCAATTAAAAAGGTTCCTTCCTTAAGAGATGTTACTGTAGCCAATTTGTTTTTTGAGAATAGTACAAGAACCAAGATTTCCTTTGAACTAGCAGAAAAAAGACTTTCAGCTGATGTGGTTAATTTTTCAGCATCAGGTTCTTCTGTGAAAAAAGGGGAGACCCTACTCGATACTGTTAATAACATACTATCTATGAAAGTGGATATGGTGGTCATGCGCCATCCTGCTCCTGGAGCTCCACAATTTTTAGCAAATAAGATAGATGCCAATATTATTAACGCAGGAGATGGGACTCATGAACATCCAACACAAGCGCTTCTAGATGCTTTTTCAATCAGAGAACAACTTGGAGACCTTGCTAATAAAAAGATTTGCATTTTTGGAGATATTCTGCATTCTAGAGTTGCCCTGAGCAATATTTTTTGCTTGACCAAATTAGGCGCAAAGGTTAGAGTTTGCGGTCCACCAACATTGATTCCGAAACATATACATGAATTGGGCGTAGAGGTTTCTTATGACGTTAAAGATAGTCTACTTTGGTGTGATGCAGCCAATATTCTCCGTATTCAACTGGAAAGACAAGATTTAAAATACTTCCCTTCTTTAAGAGAATATTCTAACTTCTTTGGTATAAACGACGAATTGCTTGCCGCTGCCAGTTCGGATACCTTAATTATGCACCCTGGACCTATAAACAGAGGAGTAGAGATAACTACAAATGTGGCTGATTCGAATCAATCTATCATCCTTGATCAGGTTGAAAATGGAGTCGCGATCCGAATGGCTGTTCTTTATCTTTTGGCTAGTTCAAAATAAATCTAACATCTACCAAACAAATCTCGCTTAAATGAACTATTTTAAATAGACCTAATCCTTGTTCTTATATTAAAAAAAATAGTATAAGATAATTTTATTTTGATATTGTTTGTTAATCTTACAATACAGCTAATTCAAATTTGTGCACAAGTGCAGTTGTACTAGAAGAAATCTATCATTATGAGAGCCATTTTCCTTTCCATCCTCTTCCTCATCCAATTTCCGTTGTACAGTCAAGATTGTGCAAGCAGGATTGATGAGAATTATAATATTAACGGCACTTCGTTTATTAAAACCAGTCCTGAAACTGTCCTAATCCGAGGAGATTTTAGTTATAAGTTTTGTTTTTACTCTAATTCTGATGGCCTTTTTCTTGAGGTACAATCCATCTCAGGTGAAAATCTTAAAATGGGAGATGAGTTGATTTTGGTCGATCAAATTGGTAATCGAGAAAATTTTCCCTTCATATTTGAAGGAGAGTTTGAACGTAAGAATGAAGGAAAGGCAGTAATAAAAAATACTATTGTGTTAACACCTGATGATGTGCGTTGGCTAACTAAAAACAATATCAAGATCATGTATATTTTCAATACGACTACCAGTCAAGCTAAGAGATATACACTAGACACTGAAAGACAAAACAATATTAGAGAATTAGCTACTTGTTTTAAAACCACCATTAATCCTGCAAGTTATGCAGATAAAATATCCGATGATGAAACAGCTGCTGGTGAAAGTTCAACCGGGTCTGTTTCCAAGCCCATCAATTCGTCTGATTCAGAGTTAGTTGCACTAAAGGATGAATTAGCCAGAGAAAAAGAAAGAATTCGTAATGAAATAAAAACAGAGCAAAGAAAATTGGATGTAGCTAGAAAAGAGATCAATGATGAAATACTAAAAGCTCGGGAAATTTCAAACAGCAAAAAGACCGAGTTCGCGAATGAGTTGAATGAGGCGCGAAAAAAAATTGATGCAGAAATTAAAACTGCGAATGAAGAGGCTAATGTAATGATACAGAAAGCCAAGCGCAATGCTTTAGGTGAAATAGACTCTATAAATATTACAATACTCGAGGCTAGGCAAAATAGTATGGAAGAAATCCAAAAAGTAAAACTGGAAACTTCTGAACAGATATTAGCTGCTCGTAAAAAAGCACAACAAGCCATAGAAGAAGAAAATAAAAAGTTAGAGTTACTGAAGATTGAATACGAGGATGAATTGAATTCGGCTATAGAAAATTCTGCTAGTGAGATTCAACTAGTTCGCCAAGAAGCTAATAAGGCTATCGAAGATGCTCTTAAAAAGGCAGAGCAAGAAAAAGATAAAACGCAAAGTGAAGTATAACAAATTAGTTTAAGTTATAGTGAGCTGATTTTAAAAATAAATGAAGAAACCGCCAATGAAATTGCTACCATTAAAGAAAAAGGTATTCTAGAAAAAGAAAAACTAGCCTTTGACCTAGCAGAATATAAACGTAAGATAAAAGAGGAGCAAGTAAATTTAAAAGAAACTCAAACGACTGAATTAGCGGATATGGAGGAGGCATTTGCTAGGGAGAAACAGCAAATGAACGAGAATCTTTCTATTCAGAGAGAAAAATTCACCCTCGAACTCGCTGCATCAAAGTCTAATTTGATTCAAGAGCAAGAACGAATGGATGGTGAATTGGCGTCCAAGAGAGCTCAAATAGATAAAGAATTGGAGTTCAATCGGACCCAGGCACAAAAGGAAAAAGATGCTATTACAAATGCTGTAGTTGAAGCTAGAGAAAAAGCAGATGCAGCGATTGATAAAATAAATTTAGAACAGGCCGAAAAAGTTAAACAAGCCAAGGAAAAAGCTGAACAGGAACAAGAGATCATTGCACAAGAAGTCAAAAGTGCAAAAGATAAAGCAGCCCAAGAAATTGAATTGGCGAGAAAGGAAGTTGAAGAAAATCTAGCCGCAATTAGATTGGAAGAAGAAAGAGTTAGGCAAGAAGCAACAAAGGATATAGCAAAAGCAAAAGCAAAAGCAGATGAAGAAATTGCTGCAGCTCAAAAAGAGGCTAATCTTAAAGTAAAGGTAGCTAATGAAGCTGCGGATAAAGCTCGAAAGGAATATGCTGCAGAAATTGAAGTTGCGAAAAAAGTGGCTGAAGCTAGAATGAAAACTATTCAGGAAGAATTAGACGCATCTATAAAAAAGTTAGAAGAAGAGCAATCTACATTAAAGGCTATGAATGCAGAAGAAGTTGCAGAGGCTATGGATCAAGCTAAAATACAATTGAAAAAGACGCAGGAAGAATCTGTAAATCAAATTGCTAGTTTGAAACGCCAAGTGGCTCTAGAAGAGCAAAAATCCGCTGAACATTTGGCGCAACTTAAAAAAGAACAAGTAGAAGCTCTAGCCTTAGCCAAAAGTGAACAAGCTGAGTTATTAGCAAAGGATAGAGAACAGTTTGGCGCTGAAAAACAGGAATTACTCGCTTCTGTTGGGCAAATGAGAGAGGAGGTAGCCATTTCTATTGGTTTGGAAAAAGAAAAAGAGGCTAAAGAATTACAAGCTATCAAAGAAAATTTAGCTCAAGAGAAAGAGAAGGCACAACTTGAAATATTAAGTGCTCAGAAAGAAGCTGCACAAATAGTTGTTCAGACTCAAGAGGATTCTAGTGAGGAGATTGCAGCACTAAAAGCCCAATCTGCTGAAGCTGTTGCATCAATTCGTGCGAAAACTGAGGCACAAATTCAGGTGTATCAAGAACAAGAGGCTGAAACTAGAACTTCTACTGAAAAAGAGATAAAAGTGCTTCAGGATCAAAAAATGGAAGAGGAGCAAGGCATTTTGGATGAAATAGCTAATGCTCGGCAAGAGGCCCAGAAAAAAATTACTGCGATTCAGTCCGAAAATCAAGTGACCTTAAAAGAGGAAAAAGCAAAGTATGATGAACAATTAAAAGCATTGAATGCAGTATTGGATGAAGTGAGAACAAAGACCAACCGAGAGATTCAATTGGTACAACAACAAGCTGCAGATAATATATTCACGACGCGTAAAAATGCAACAGAGCAGATTACTACCATCAAAACAGCAACTCAAAACGACATTGCTGCACTAAAACAAGAACAAGCAGAAGCTAAAAAGGAAGTTGAGTCTACCCAAGCTAAATTAGACGCTAAGCTAAAGGAGCTGGAACAATTAGAGGCTGAACTCAAAAAGAAAACAGCAGAACTAGAAAAGTTAAAAGAAGGTCAAGAGAAAAAGAATTAATTTCGATTGAACAATTTTTTACTTATTATGCGTTTAATTCAAAGCCAGGGATAACAATTCCTGGCTTTGGTTTATTTTGATTTT
>CAXQNQ010000159.1:0-3778 GCA_964225135.1 Mesoflavibacter profundi | reverse complement strand
GTCTCTGGGGAGGAATCTGCTGAACAGATTAAAATGAGAGCTGACCGAATAGAGCAAGTTTCAGGTGCTTGTATGATATTAACGGAGACGAAGGTGGAGCATATATTAAAGCAAGCAGCAGAACTTAGGCCTGCTTTTCTAGTTATTGATTCCATACAAACACTAGCATCCATACATATTGATTCCATAGCTGGTAGTATATCACAAATCAAAGAATGTGCAGCTGCTCTTCAGCGTTTTGCAAAAGATACTGGTGTCCCAGTCTTTATTATAGGGCACATCAATAAAGAGGGGTCTATTGCAGGACCTAAGCTGTTGGAACATATCGTTGATACCGTGCTGCAATTTGAAGGTGATCGAAATTATGTTTATCGGATCCTTCGAACCCTTAAAAATAGATTTGGCTCTACAGACGAGCTAGGTATTTATGAGATGCAAACAAATGGGCTTCGGTCAGTGCAAAATCCTTCTGAGTTATTGTTATCTCAAAAAGATGAGGGACTCAGTGGTTCAGCAGTAGCTTCCACCATAGAAGGCTTAAGACCAATGATGATAGAAGCGCAGGCTTTAGTCAGTAAGGCAGTTTATGGAAATCCTCAACGCTCTGCGACTGGATTTGACTTAAGGAGATTGAACATGTTGTTAGCTGTATTAGAAAAAAGATGTGGTTTTCCACTAGCTAATTTTGATGTGTTTTTGAATATTGCAGGTGGTATTAAGGTCTCAGATCCAGCTATAGATTTATCTATTGTTGCTGCATTGATCTCTAGCTTTCAAGATGTATCTGTACCTGCTGATGTCTGCTTTGCAGGAGAGGTAGGACTTTCTGGTGAAATAAGGGCAGTAACTAGAATTGAACAACGGATTCAAGAAGCAGATCGACTAGGGTTTAAGGAAATATTTATTTCTTCTTACAGCTCTAAAGGGCTTGATTCTAGTCGATTTAGTATTCGGATTAGGCAGATTTCAAAAGTTGAAGACTTATATAAAGCACTTTTCGTATAGATGATGGATAAGCGAATTAACCAAGCTTATTTTGACCAATTTGATGTCCTTGAATTGGCTCAAAACCTACTGGGTTGTTATCTATGTACACATCAGCAAGGACACATAACTAAGGGTATAATTGTAGAGACTGAAGCCTATCGAGGTAAAGACGATAAAGCCTGTCACGCTTATGGTTATAAGCGAACTAAGCGAACGCAGACTATGTTTTCCAAGTCAGGTACTGCATATGTATACTTGTGTTATGGTATACATCATTTATTCAATATTGTAGCAGGTCCTGAAGATGAACCTGATGCTGTTTTGATACGGGCTATTGAACCAACAGTTGGTGTTGAGACTATGCTGTCTAGGCGAAAATTTTCTATGCTTAAGCCACAATTGACTGCAGGTCCTGGCGTTTTATCTAAAGCCTTAGGTATTAGTACTAGCATGAATGGCTTACATTTAGCACATGTAGATTCTGATATTTGGTTGGAATACGGCACTAAAATTCTTAATTCGAATATCATTAAAGGACCAAGAATTGGGATTGATTATGCAGAAGAGTGTGTGGACTGGCCTTGGCGTTTTTCAATAAACAATAATCCTTACCTTAGCAGAAAATAAAAAGCCTTGAAAAGATTATTTATTCTAAGTCTATGCTTTATCATCACTTTGAATGCCAATGCTCAAGTGATGGAAGACCGTATTTATGATGAGTATATTGCATCTGTAAAGATATTTAGTGGTACTAATCAGTTGTCATACCCGATTTATTTTATTCGAACTAACAACTTTGTTTATTTAAATTTTGATGACTTGAATGAAGATCGAAATTTAGGATATCGAATCAAGTATTGTAATAGTGATTGGACGCTGTCTGATCTTTTCTACACGGAGTACATAGATGGGTACCAGGAAGAATATTTAGATAATTATGAATTTTCCTTTAATACTATAGTAGAATACTCTAATTACGAGATTCAGCTTCCTAATCCATCGGTTAATTTCTTATTAACGGGTAATTATGTAATTGAAGTTTTTGATACGGATTCAAATAAAGTCCTTTTGGCGAAGCGATTTATGGTAGCTGAACCTGTCTTGGGAATAGATCATAAAGTGCTAAGGGCATCTTTAAATTCTAAGATTGAAACCCATCAAGAGATTGATTTCTATGTGAATTTAGAAGGTACAGATATTCAAAATCCAAGAGCAACTTTGAAAGCTACTGTAATTCAAAACAAACGTTGGGATACAGCTATTCACGACATTAAACCTTCCTTTGTGCGCGTGAATACTGTAGATTTTGATTATCAGAATAAGATTGTTTTTGAGGCAGGAAAAGAATTTAGATATTTTGACATCCGAAACTTAACTAACCCACCAAGTCATATACAAGAAGTCATCAGAAGTTATGACAGAATTGATGTAAGTATTGAGGAACAAGTGATGCGATCCAATACGGCTTACTTTGAGTCCAATGATATCAATGGCGGTTATGTAATAGAAGCTGCTAATAACACGAATGACTTTTTATCTGGAGAATATGTAGATGTACTATTCATTTATAAAAGACCATTTGAGAATATGGAGGCGGACTATTATGTGTTTGGCGAGTTTACTGCATTTAATTGTGAGCAGTCCAATCGAATGGTATATAACGATATGCTCAAAGCATATGTATGCAAGCTACGCTTAAAGCAAGGATATTATAATTACTATATCGTGGAACAAGGGGATGAATCTGACCGAGTAGATTATGAGGTAACGGAAGGAAATTGGTATGAAACGGAGAATCAGTATACCATTTTGATTTACTACAGACCCTTTGGTGCTCGGTATGATCAACTCATTGGAGTAAAAAGTTTAAGTAGTAGACCGTAATAGCATTTCTTTCATACAACAGACCTAAATAGGTTTATCAAGCTGTTTTATCCCTATTCAGACATCCTTCATATATATTTTTCGTGATTTAGGGAGCTTATAGCTACAATTGTAATCATAAATTTAAACGCGATGATGAAAAGAAGCATCTCACTGGCTATTCTAATGACAGCATTTATTTTTTCTGCACAGGCACAGAAATTCCTTACGCTTGATGATTGTATGAAAATTGCTGAAGAAAATGCTTTGACCCTGAAGCAGGCTCAAATGTTGATACAGACAGCTGAAATCAATTTAAAAGAAGCAAAAATGTCTAGGTTACCTTCTTTGAATGGCTCCGTTACTGGGGGACTTCAACTAGGAAGAACCATTGACCCGACTACCAACGATTTTGGAACACAGGAAATTGGATATAACTCTCTTTCATTGAGTTCTGGATTGAGTTTGTTCTCAGGTGGTCGAATTAATTCTGCTGTTAGACAAGGTAAGTATAATCTAGAAGCTGCTGTCTATGATGGAGAAGATGCCTATAATAATCTTGGTTTGACTTTAGCTACTATGTTTCTTCAGGTTATGTTGTCTGAGGACCAATTAGCCAATACTCAGAATCAAGTTAGAGTAACGGAGGATCAATATGAGCAATCTAAAAAACTAGCTGATGCAGGTGTGATTCCAGTAAATGATTTACTAGATATTGAGGCACAATTAGCTTTGAATCAGCAAAGTGTGTTAATCGCTCAAGGAAATTTAGAGGTCGCTCAATTAACTTTGATTCAATTATTAGAGTTGGATCCCAATGAATCTATTCGCTTAGTAAGACCCGAAATTGAAATACCTGTAGAAGATCCAATGCGTATCTCTTTAGAGCAAGTTTTTCAAACTGCATTAGGATCTCAACCTTCTATAA
>CAXQNQ010000158.1:0-13214 GCA_964225135.1 Mesoflavibacter profundi | reverse complement strand
AAATCACCTTTTCTATTCAGATATCTACTTGAAATTAAATAAACTAGGAATCCTTTAACACGAATTATTGTTGGAGACATATTAGACTGTCTAAGTTTTTAAATGAATGGCTAGATTGGCCTTTAGTATAAAATAATTCTGGGAAATAGAATTGGGATAACTTTTTATTCCTTTGTGCAGTTGTTTTTTTTAAAAACTATGTACCTTTGAATCCCGTAGCGGTATTATCGCATTTTAAAAATATGGTATAAATTCCACAGTTAGTATGACCAAATATGTATTCGTTACGGGCGGAGTGACTTCTTCACTTGGTAAAGGTATTGTTTCAGCATCCTTAGCTAAACTGCTTCAATCTAGAGGATTGAGCGTCACCATCCAAAAGTTTGACCCGTACATTAATGTTGATCCTGGTACTTTGAATCCATACGAGCATGGCGAATGTTATGTTACAGAAGATGGGGCCGAGACGGATTTAGATTTGGGGCACTATGAGCGTTTCTTGAATACGCCTACTTCTCAATCTAATAATGTTACAACCGGTCGTATTTATCAAACCGTTATTAACAAAGAGCGAACAGGAGAATATTTAGGCAAGACGGTACAGGTTATTCCGCACATCACCAATGAGATCAAACGAAGAATGATGATTCTGGGGCAAACTGGTTCTTATGATGTGGTCATCACAGAGATAGGAGGAACAGTGGGTGACATTGAATCTTTTCCGTATTTAGAAGCCGTTCGTCAGATGCGTTGGGAATTAGGTACAGACAATTGTCTAGTCGTTCACCTTACACTTATACCATACCTTAATGCAGCAAAAGAATTAAAGACAAAACCAACTCAGCACTCCGTAAAAGAATTACAAAAAGCAGGTTTACAGCCTGATATTTTAGTTTGTAGAACGGAGTATGATTTGAATAATTCCATAAAGCGCAAGCTGGCCTTGTTTTGTAATGTAGATGTTACCTCCGTTATAGAAGCAAAAGATGCTTCAACTATTTATGAAGTCCCTTTGCTGATGCAAAAAGAAAAATTAGACGAGGTTGTAATCAATAAACTTCGACTTAGGGACATGCATGAGCCAAACCTTAAGAAATGGAAGTCCTTTTTAAATAAATTAAAGTCACCTAAAACCGAAGTGACAATTGGTCTTGTTGGAAAATACAACGAATTACAGGATGCTTATAAATCCATTTATGAATCCTTTATTCATGCTGGAGCTAGAAATTCATGTAAGGTGCATGTTAGACCCATACATGCTGCAGAGTTAGACTCCATGAATGATGTATCAAAAGTGTTTGAAGGATTAAATGGCATATTGGTTGCACCTGGTTTTGGAGAGCGTGGTATTGCTGGAAAAATCAATGCAATAAAATATGCTAGAGAACATGGTTTCCCATTTTTCGGAATTTGTTTGGGTATGCAGTGTGCAGTTGTAGAATTTGCACAAAATGTGTTGCAATTGGATGCAGCATCTCAAGAAGTAAATCCGGATACGAACCATGCTGTGATCCATCTAATGGAGGAACAACAAGATATCATAAACAAAGGTGGTACTATGCGCCTGGGTTCATATGCTTGCTCCTTGAAGAAAGATAGTCTTGCTTTTAAAGCCTATGGTAAACGATCTATTTCAGAAAGGCACCGCCATAGATATGAATTTAATAATGATTATCTAGAGCAATTTGAGCAAAATGGGATGGTTGCAAGTGGAGTTAATCCGGAAAAATCTCTTGTAGAAATAGTAGAAATACCGACTCATCCTTTTTTCTTAGGTGTTCAATTTCATCCTGAATTAAAAAGTACGGTGGAGGCTCCTCATAAAATCTTTATAGCTTTTGTTAAAGCAGCTATGGAACATCGAGTAGCATCAAATTAATCGTTTGTTCATTATGAAGCATTTATTTATAGGAATTGTTTGTGTTTTAGGTTTAGTAGGTTGTTTAGTTTCTTGCTACAGTTTCAAGGGTATTGCTATTGATCCCGAAATAAAAACCTACTATATCGAACAATTTATAGATAATTCTGGTGGAGGTGTACCAGCTCTTGCAGTTGATTTTACAGAGAAACTGAAAGATAAAGTTCGTAATGAGTCACGTTTAGTATATACCGAGGTGGATCCAGATATTACCTTTTCTGGAAGTATTGTTCGATTTGATCCAGTGACTTCGGAAACTGCTGCCAATAACAAATTGTACATAGGTGTGCGAGTTCTTTTGGAAAAGCAAAAAGGGGAAGACTTAGAAGATCAAACTTTTAATGAGAGCTTCTTTGCTGAATATGGATCCGATGTGAATTTTCTTGATGTGCAAGACGAGTTGACAGAACAAATAACAGATCAATTAGTCACAGATATTTTCAATAAGGCTTTCACCAATTGGTAATTGCTCTTTCCATTACCTGATTAAAGTAATGTTTCCCTGCTCTGTGCTCTTTAATCCTCCAATACAAACAATATTGGCATAATAGGCATAGGTGTCAGAATCTAAATCAACACCTTTGTACGTTCCATCCCAACCATCATTAGGGTCATCAGAGAAAAATACCAACTCACCCCATCTATCATAAATATATAATTCGAGTTCAGTGATGAAATTCCCTTCCACTTTAAAAAGGTCATTTTCGCCATCATTATTAGGCGTAAAAGTGTTTGGAAAGTAAACAAAAGGAAAGGTACACTTCGGGTCTAGGACTACAAAATTGACGAATACTTCATCCATACAACCTAGGGAGTCCATAGCTAGCAGATTCACCTGCCCATCTCCATTAGGAAGAATACCCATTATATAATCAGTTCCTTCCAATACTTCTTGTTCATATTCAAATTGATAGTAGGATAAGTCTGTAATATTGGCAGAAACAATTAATGAATCCCCTAAAAGTATGGTATCAGCATTAGTCAAAAGTTCCAATCCTAATAATGCTGTGGAGCCATTCACATAAACTTCGAGCGTGTCTACACAATCCAATATATCTTGCTGATAAATTTCATAATAGCTGTTGGTTGCAAAAGGGAAAGTAAACACTTCATTATTGTAACTCAAATCAGTTCCAAAAGTATTCCAGCTGATTTCAGCACTAGGATGATCTTCCCATGTCAAAGTAGATTCGTTAGGATAACATGGTGTAAATAAGGTATCATTTGGGAATGGAAGGGCTAATCCGGGAATCAATAAACTATCCAGACTGTTGCAGGCTCCAGGAATATTACTCCAACCGTAAATATAATCTCCAGCATACGCATTGGAATTTAAGGATAGTGTTGGTGTAATAATAGAGTCTTGGTTGACGATCCAAATAGGTAAAAACGTCGGATCTACATTACCCATACTTAATTCTATGGTCTCATTACAATCCTGGTTACTTAGATTTAATACTGGTTGAACTAAGGCATTTACTGCTATGTAAATAGAATCATAAAAACTACATGATCCCGCATTGTAATTCGTAATGACTTCTGTTAATACATATCCAGAAACATCGGGGTATAATACAATAGTTTCGCTAGAAAGAACTCCTGTAATTAAATTGCCAGTCCAAGCTATCTCTTGATTTACATCAAGGTTCCTAGTCAACATGACACTATCTCCTGGGCAAATGCTTAGTGTGTCAAAGTTGAAATCTGATTCCACTGGACGGTTTAAACTGTAGTTCAAGATTTCCTGACAACCATTTGGTAGGTAAATATTTAAAGTAATCAAGCTGGAATCAATTACACTGATCTCAGTAATGGGAGAGGTAAAGGTGTTGCTATCAATAGTCCATACTAATGAGTCGATTAAATTAATATCTTCAATCCCCAATTCAAGTTGAAATATACCTTGTGTACAATCTAGAGGAGTAACCTCAATAGATAAATCCACTGGATTATTTGTGACATCAATAGATAAAGAGACTGTATCAGAACATTCAATTAAGTCAGGGATCCAATACTGGACTAAATAATTACCTTCTGCAACATAATCATGGAGTATAATTTCACCTGCTTCAAAAGTATAAACCCCCGTATTATCACCAAAATCCCACAGACTGAAAGCTTGTAGATTTTCATCTATTTCAAAGGTTCTGGTTAATCCTTCACAATCATCAGAACTTATTGCAGGTAGAGAACTACCATCTGAGAGATAGAATGGGATAAAAGCATTTTTTTGACAATTTGCGGCATTGAAATAGGTCAAAAATATAGTGTCCCAGCCTACTTGAGTCGCATAGAATGATATTTGTTCATTATCAGCAATTATTGGATAAGCAAATGAAAAATCATAAGCTACACTATCGAAGTTAGAAAGATTGTCCGCATGATTTATACTGTAAGATTCTCCAATGCACCCTAGAAATGTCGGTAGCTCCTCTTCTTGAATGATTGCTTCAGAATAGATAACAATGGAATCGAACACCAGGCACTCATTTATATTCGACTGAGCAGAAATATAATAGGATGCAGAATCTATAACACTAATAAACAGGTTTTGATTTACTAGTAAAGTATCCTGAAAATCAGCCGTTGTTGACCAATAGTAATCAGTCGCATTCGTTTGAACGGGGATAGTAACTACTGTATCACAAATAATAGTATCAGTAGGGATAGCTAAACTAGGGCTTTGATTAACATCAATCCAAACACTTGCTGTTTTAGTACATCCTTGATTATCCGCAATGACCACTTCATAAAAGGTATCCTCAGTAGGAGTAACTTGAGGGTTGGGCGAATATGGATTGCTAATGTTTTGATTTGGTGTCCATGAATAGGTATAGTCCAAGGAGTACACTGGATTGAGAAATACGCTTTCCCCTTCGCATATGGTTAAAGAGTCTAACTCAATATCTTCATCAATAGTGTTCAAGTATAAGGTTTCATAAGCTTCATAGATACAGCCTTCGGATCCTGTTACTTCCAAGGTTACCTCTAGGAATGTAACATCATTATTGAAAAACACCGTTGGGTTTTCAGCAAAGATGGTTTGGCCATTACTGAAATACCAGGTATAGTCTATTGGTGTGCTTCCCAGACTAGTAATATTTGATTGAAAATCAATTTCAAAGATATCGCCGCAAGTAATGAAGTTGTAATCAATCGATGGAATGAGCCCAGTGGGCAATACTGTGATGTCTTGTTGAAAGGTATCTGCACATATGGTAAAGGGCTCTGATATAAGTTGCACAAGGTATTCACCATAGGCGGGATACAGAAAACTTGGGTTTGTTTCGGAGCTTGTCCAGTCCGGGTTGTTCAGCGCATCAAAACTCCATAAGAAATTGGAAGTATTGGTACTTTGATTATCAAAGAGTATGGAATCTGAGGTACAAATAGTTTCTGGAGAGAAAAATGCAGCTGCGGGGCTTTCACATAGCCCCACATTATATTGAAAGTCTCTTCTAGTGGTGCTAATCAGTTCACCAAATCGAAATTCTTCTATACAAATGCCAACTACAAATTGACCAATTGTATTGGGCGTACCAGAAAGGAAACCAGTGATAGGATCAATAGTTAGAACTGGGCCGGGAAATGCATTGAGCATATTATCCTCATTGTATGGAGGATCTTGCCAAACTACAGGTTCATAGGGTGGAGGAGCGGGTGGTTGTGGTTTAGGATTCCCATTTGGTGCCAATCCTCCTCCAGTTAGAGGTGTACACAATTTGTAGGCAATGGAATCTCCATCGACGTCAATAGCGGATTGATCATAGTAAATGGGAAAGCCGGAACAAATATAAATTGGAGGCCAAGATTGAAATTTGGGGTTAGAATTGTTATATGCTAAGGCCTGCGGTGATATGAATACACTAAAAGTAGCACCTGTTTCCAAGGGATTAATGATATTGTTAATAGTACCATTTCTACAGCATCTTTGATAAGTTAAAACATAGCCATCCTCTTGATAAGGTAAATTAATAGTGTCCTTATAAAATGTGGTATGCACACATACATCGGGAGGAATAACTAGGCAATCACTATATAGCACTGGAGATAAGGTATCATTTAATAGGCTATCGTAAGGAATTCGAATATCCTCAAATAGCTCTAAACTGATTGGGTTGAAGACTCCGATGGAAACAGTGTCGTCAAAAAATACATTTGGATTGGCATTGTAGCAATCTCTAAATATGGTTAGCTTAATTTCATACTGATCTCCTTGTAAATGTGTATAGTTCAATTCACCACCCACTATGTGTGTAGCATGCAGGTGCACTTGTGTTAAAAACAAGATTCCCAGTAGCATCCATTTACATTGCCTGAATTGAATCATATGAAAAAGAAAAATCAGGTGAATTGGTCAAATTTGTAGGATTGTTTGACTTAGTATGAGTTCTTAATTTGTCCGTCAGGAATACGATAAATATAAATATACAAATTATCTTGTATGTAAATCTAAACTAAGTATTTTTACAAGGTTACAAACCGCGAAAATGTTAGATTTCAGAAAAACATATCACCCTAAAGGGGTATACTCCGTATGGATATTCATTATAACTCTAATGATTTTTTCTTGTTCTCAGGAAGAACCTGGTAATCATTTGATTAATGAAAGCAGTCCTTATTTGCTTCAACATGCTTTCAATCCAGTAGATTGGTACCCTTGGGGAGAAGAGGCTTTACAAAAAGCACAGGAGGAAGATAAATTACTCGTAATCTCTGTTGGATATGCTTCTTGTCACTGGTGTCATGTTATGGAGGAAGAGTCTTTCGAAGATTCGTTAGTGTCTGAAATAATGAATGAAAATTTTGTGAGCATAAAAGTGGATAAGGAGGAAAGACCGGATATAGACGGAATTTACATGGATGCTTGTGCATTAATACGAAATCGGAGCTGTGGGTGGCCCTTAAATGTCATTGCACTACCCGATGGAAGGGCTGTTTTTGCTGGTACCTATTTTGAAAAAGAACAATGGATCCAAGTACTGGAGACATATAGTATGAAGATGGAAGAGGAGCGTGAGGAATTGGAATCATTTGCCACAGACCTAAAACGTGAGATTGTCCGAATGGATTATATTCCAAATTTCAGCGTGGAATCACCCATAAAAGATTCTGTTTTGACGGGTTATGCAGTAGAACTTTTAGCAAGCATGGACACTTTATATGGTGGACGTCAGGGTGGAATCAAGTTTCCTAATCCAAACACGTTGGATTTCCTATTGGCTTATGGTCATCTGTTTGAAGATTATTCAGCTTTAGGTGCAGTCCAATTGAGTTTAGATAATATGGCTTATGGGGGTATTTATGACCAACTTGGCGGCGGATTTTCAAGATATTCCACGGATCCCTATTGGAAGGTGCCTCATTTTGAAAAAATGCTGTACGATAATGCTCAACTTATTGCCACATATTCTAAAGCATACAGAGCTTTCGGTAATGAAGATTACAAGCGAATAGTAGTAGAAACTATAGAATTTTGTGATAGAGAATTAGCCTCTGAATTAGGCCCTTATTACTCCTCTTTAGATGCAGATATCAATGGAGAAGAGGGTACCTACTATGTCTGGACTGAAGAAGAAATAAATAACTTACTCAAAGAAGATAAAGTCTTAAATATATTTAAGTCTTATTATCAAATTGGTGCAGCTGGTATTTGGGAATATGAAAAAAATGTCCTTTTCCCTCAAAGGAGTATACAAGATTTTGCAATGGAATATGGTCTTGATCCAGCAGAATGTGAGTTCGCTTTAAATGAGGCTAGAAAAGTTATACTAAATAGCAGAGACCAACGGGAGAAACCTGCATTAGATGACAAAATACTAGCTTCTTGGAATGGACTGATGATTCAAGGGCTATGTGAGGCTTACAGAAGCTTTGAAAATCCCACTTATCTATCTAAAGCCAATGCCATTGGTCAATTTATTCTTGACAACATGAAAAAGGAGGATGGAAGCTTATATAGAAACTACAAAGGTCAACAAGCTTCTATCAATGCTTTTTTAGATGATTATGCTAATGTCGCAAAAGGATTCCTTGATTTGTATGCTGTTAGTTTTGACGAGAAATGGATCCATGAAGCGGATACTCTATTGGCTTATGTTAATGACAAATTTAAAGACGACAACAATCCTATATATTTTTACACATCAACAGCGGATAATCCATTGATGACGCGTAAAAAAGAAATACTAGATGGCGTAATGCCAGCGTCCAATTCAACCTTGGCTAGGGTTATAGCGGACTTAGGAGTAGTTTTAGACCAAAAACCTCTTAAAGCCCAAAGTTTGGAAATGCTTCAAACAATAACCAATAGACCGAATTTTATAAGGAATATTGGATTTAATACCAATTGGGGTTTGTTGTACTTGGAAAAACTTGAAAAGGTATACGAGGTAGTGGTTATGGGACCAGATTATCTTGAAAATAAAGGTGTTTTAGAATTAGATTATTTCCCAAATATTCATTTTATGGGTGCGAATCAAGCTAGTGAATTACCTTTATTGCAAGGAAAATATGTGCCAGATGCCAATTATATATATGTATGTAAGTCTAGTATGTGTAAATTCCCAGTAGAAACGGTTGAAGAGGCTCAAGCACTTTTAGAAAAAGAATTTAATCAGGATAAAAAAAATTAACTCTTTAGAAATGCGCATAAATTACCTAATTATCGTAGCTGCTATAAGTGTATTTGTTGCTTGTACGAAAGAAGATCAGTCGAGTTCAGATACTTGGTTCACAGAAATGGAACAAGCATTAGTCGAAAACCCAACGGATGAGGCAGTATCTAAATATTTGGAAACCCTTGATTCGCTTATTGACGCAGATGTTACCAATATTGAACGCAATGCAGCATTGTTACAAAGAGCATCTGCTCTTCAATTTAATTTGAATAAAATACAGAGCTCAATTGATTTGATGGGCCGCTCATTGAGAATAAATCCAGATTCGAAGGACATGAAGGAGTATCTCACTAAATATGTTCAATTAAATAAAAGAATGAATAATGATCCTGAGTTAGATTCACTTCAACAGGTCCTTATTCAAGCGAGCTTTGATGAAAATGGAGCTAGGCTATCAGATGTATCGTTAGTGGATTATATAGAGGCAATCAATGCGACAAGAAATAATATTTATTCCAATTCAAGTAATCCTAATTTTCGTGATGCTAAAAGGTATGTACACTTAGTTGAATTTTTGGCATTAACTCATCCGAATTTAAATGAACTACCTAACATGATGTATGAGGCAGGTAAAGTGGCGGACTTAATCAAGAATCCAAGGCAATCTGTAATGTTGTTTGAATGGTGCTATCAAAAATATCCCGAAGCAGATATAGCACCTGAGAATTTGTTTATGTTGGCTTTTACTTGCCAAGAGTCACTCAAGAATGAAAGTAAAGCGATAACTTATTACAAGTTGTTCTTAGAAAAATATCCAGACCATGAGATGTATGGTTCAGCAGAGTTCCTCCTAGAAAACATCAACAAATCTGATGAAGAGATTTTGGAAGAACTTAGGAATAAAAACTAACTAAAAAAAGCAAGTCATTCAGACTTGCTTTTTTTATTAAATAATACTGGAAATTTAAACTGGGGTGGTAGGGCAGAACCTGTTCCCATAATTTTTATTTCTAATTGATATAGGGAGCTTACTTTTTGTTCTTTTTTGAGTAGTGATACTATACTCTTATTGATTAGATTCTTTTTTCCCCACTTATCCATGTTTGATTCTAATATTTTGAAAGGTATTCGAAACGGAATACTTTTTACTTCTTGTGGATTTAATGAGCTATCTAATTCTAATCCTAAACTGCCTAATTCAAACTCATCTATTTTTAAAGAGTCTTTTTTACCTCTTTTGTATTTCTCTATAAATCTAAGTTGAATCATTTGTATATACTGAGGTCTTAGGGTAACTAGATGAAGTTTACCAGATAAGAATTCCTGTTCGGTAGTAATAGGATGGTCTAATTCTACAGACGCCTTGACTCCTTCAATCCCTAGCCAATCCTTGAATTTCTTGATCATACAGTTTGATTTTCCATATAAGATAATAGCAATAATACGATAGCCTAGGTTTTTTCTATTGCAGCTTAAAATTATTAGACTAAATAAATTGTTTGTGCCATGAGTCTTTCAATGGAACGCGCCACTTATGTTGTAGATCTGCTTTTGAGGAGATTAAATTATCAAAGAATAAGGTATTATCAGTGATTTCTTGGTTTTGATAAGCAGCTGCTAGATCATCCTTATGGATACTCTTAAGTTCTCCAGTTGGTGTTTCATAGACAAAATTAAGCCTGTCAAAAAAACTACAGGCTAGTTTTACCTCTAAATCTTGAATCATTCTGACAGAACTATCAATCGAACATCCAGAAGCAGCTTCACTTTTTTCATCTACCATCAAGATTAAAAACTTCCTGAAAGCAATCAGCCCTGTTGCAACTAGTTGCTTGGAATGAGCAGTCCAACCGTGGAGAAAGTAATCCAATTGTTTTTCAACAATAGCTTCCTCAGCTTCAGTAAAAAAGCGATCAGCTTGATATACCCAGACTCTACTATGATCTGGCAATGCTTTAAAGTCAGCCATATTATTGGTTATTTATAATGAGTTCGGCCAAATCGTAAACCATAACCATATCTTGTTTTTCTTTAGCTTTAACGCCATCGGTCATCATGGTCAAACAAAAAGGACAATTTACTGCAATCACCTCACTTCCTGTTTCAAGCGCCTCTTCAACCCGCTCTGTGTTAATGGTTTTATTGCCTGGTTCATCTTCTTTGAACATCTGTGCACCTCCCGCTCCACAACATAAGCCATTGGATTTACATCGTTTTAATTCAACTAAATCAGCGTCTAGCTCCTCTAAAACTTGACGTGGCGCTTCATATATACCATTTACACGACCGATGTAACAACTATCATGATAGGTTATTTTTTTACCCTTGAAGGTACCCCCTTCGGTCATTTTGATTCTTCCATCATTGATTAATTCTTGAAGTAGCTGCGTGTGATGGATGACCTCATAATTACCCACTAGGTCAGGATATTCATTTTTGAGTGTATTAAAACAATGTGGACAGGTAGTGACTATCTTTTCTACACCATACATGTTCATTACCTCAATGTTTTGTAGTGCAGTCATTTGGAAAACGAACTCATTTCCTGCTCTTCTTGCAGGATCTCCAGTACAGCTCTCTTCTTTACCAAGTATAGCAAAATCAATACCTACTTGATTTAAAATCTTGGTAAATGCGATCGTGACTTTTTGGGCTCTTGCATCAAAGCTACCCGCACATCCAACCCAGAAAAGGAGTTCTGGTTGTGTTCCTTCGGCAGCATATTCTGCCATTGTTTTTACTCGAATATTTTCTGCCATGATCTATTCTTTTTCAGTATTTATGTCTTGTGCCCATTGGTCTCTCGATTCGGACATCGCCCAGACAGCACCATTATTTTCAATTGCGTTGAACATTGGAAGCCATTCTGCTGGTCCTGCCGATTCTGTTAGTAATTCATATCTCCTAAGCTTAAGAATAGATTCCATAGGATTGATTAATACAGGACAAGCTTCCACACAAGCATTACAGGTGGTACACGCGTGAATTTCTTCTTTTGTTATATAATCAAAAAGGCTTTTGCCATCATCAAAATTATCCTTGGATAAAGAAACGCCTTCACCTTGATTTTCTGGGCTGATAAATTCAGGATTACCCGATCGGATTTTCTCACCAACTTCTTCCGCTCGATCTCTTATATCCATCATAACCTTCCTTGGGGAAAGTTTTTTCCCTGTTAAATTTGCTGGACAAACCGAAGTACATCTTCCACATTCCGTACAAGTGTATGATTCTAGAATGTTTCGCCAAGATAAATTAGTCACATCATTGGATCCAAAAACGGGTAGTTCCTCCATTTCTGCGCTTTCATCAAATGCTGCCTCAGGGTCCATCATGCTTTTGACTTCATTCATAATGGATTCCATATTTTCCATCCTTCCTCTAGAATCTAACTTGGCATAGTAGGTGTTCGGAAAAGCAAAGAAAATGTGTAAATGTTTTGATTTAGGTAGGTAATTGATGAAACCAAATACAACAATGATATGCAACCACCAACCAAACTTTTCAATGAGGTGTAAGGTATGTACATCCAATGATCCAAATAGTGCTGGTCCTAGGTTTGAACTAATTAATAGATTCAATTGATAAGGGGTTTCTCCTGCAGCTTGAAGCGCCATGTCAGCTCCATTCATGCTGAAAATCCCTATCAAAAGCAGTAATTCTCCAATCAATATTAAATTACCATCTAGGGTAGGCCAACCAGTCATTTCTGATTTATGAAATCTGGGTAATTTGAGCATATTTCTTCTGGCCAAGAAAACAAATGTAGCTACAAAAGCTAAGGCAGAGAGTATTTCGATAAAGTTGATCAAAAAGTTATAGAATCCACCTAGACTCACTGCAAAGAACCTGTGTGACCCTGTAAACCCATCGATCAAAATTTCAATCAACTCTATTTGAGTCATTAGGAAAGCTACATAGATGAATAAATGAAAGATGGCTGGAACAAATCGTTTGAACATCTTCTGCTGACCAAAAGCAACAAGGAACATGTTTTTAAACCTTTTACTAGTATCACCAGAGATGGTCTCATCGGAGCCCAGTAATATATTCTGTCTAATTTTATTGAACTGGTATGCAGCAGCACCAAATGTAATCAATGTTAGAACTGCGAAAATGATTTGTCCTGTCATAAATCCAAAGTATTTGGACTAAATATAATATGCTTAGTTATAATTTCACAGATGATTTACGTTCTATTACATCTGAAGCACAAATGTTCTAAGATTTTTACGAAAAAAAAGGATAATTTAGAATTAGATTTGACAACCATCTAATTTGTATCCTTTCTAAATAAAATACTTTTGCATGCAAATACTTGATCATAACCAAGTGACTCAAAAAGTTAAAAGACTAGCTTACCAAGTTGCAGAAAAGAACTTTGGTATAGCATCAATGGTTATTCTTGGGATCAATAATAATGGCTTGAGATTTGCTCGTATGGTGGAGCAGGAGTTAAGCCTTATTCTTCCTAAAACAGAGTTGATCCTCTCACATATTTCTTTAAATCCAGCAAATCCATTACAAGACTCCATTACTGTAGGAATACCAGCTGATCAGCTTAATAACAAAAACATTTTGGTAGTGGATGATGTGGCCAATACTGGCAGGACTTTATACTTTGCACTTCAGCCTTTAATGCAAGTAGTGCCGGCAAAAGTTGAGGTGGCTGTACT
>CAXQNQ010000157.1:0-11286 GCA_964225135.1 Mesoflavibacter profundi | reverse complement strand
CTAAAGCAGTAGTAGATTATGCACATACACCAGATGCCTTGGGAAATGTACTTCAAGCTATCATCGATGCCAATGCTTCTAAGGCGAAAGTTTGGACTGTTATTGGATGCGGAGGTGATAGAGATGCAGGCAAAAGACCTCAGATGGCTAAAATTGCTGCTGATTACTCCGGACAAGTCATACTAACATCGGATAATCCTAGATCAGAAGATCCAGAGGATATCATTAAAGATATGCTGAAAGGCGTACAAGCCGATCAAGTTAATCGAGTATTAGCTATTACAGATCGGGCTATGGCTATAAAAACAGCATTTCAGTTCTCAACTGCGGGAGATATTATTCTAATTGCGGGAAAGGGACATGAGAACTATCAAGAAATAAAAGGAAAACGCATCCATTTTGATGATGCAGAAGAAATAGAAAAACATTTGAAAAACAATCATTAGCGAAACCTAACTTACAATGATCTACAACTTAGCCGAATGGCTAGAAACCAGTTACGACATCCCACTAATGGGGCTCTTTAAGTATATTACTTTTAGGGCTGGTCTTGCGATCGTGTTATCATTGATCGTAAGTATGTTGTTTGGTGGTAAAATCATTGCCAAATTAAGGGCACTGCAAGTAGGAGAAACAGTGCGAGATCTAGGTTTAGACGGGCAAAAGAAAAAGGAAGGTACACCTACAATGGGGGGGATTATGATTATCCTATCCATTCTTGTGCCTTGCCTTTTACTTGCCGATTTATCCAATGTTTATGTACAGTTGATGGTCCTTGCAACCATCTGGATGGGTACTATCGGATTTATTGATGATTATATCAAAGTTTTCAAAAAGAATAAGGAGGGTTTAAGTGGATGGTTCAAAGTGATTGGACAGATTGTTTTAGGCTTAATCGTAGCTATTACCATGCTAGCCAGTGATGATGTAGTGGTAAGACTAAATTATGAGGAGGCTGTTGCAAATGATTATGAAATTGTAAAGCAGGTGGATGTAATCGAAGATGGAGCTATCGTGCAATACGCTTACGTAAAGTCTACTTTGACTAATATTCCTTTCTTGAAGAGCAAACGTTTTTCCTACGATCAAGTATTGTTTTTCCTGGGAGATAATGCAGAACGATTGGTTTGGATCATATTCATTCCATTAGTCATTTTTATTGTGACGGCTGTATCTAACGCGGCTAATCTAACGGATGGATTAGACGGTTTGGCTACAGGAGTTTCAGGAATTATTGCAGCTACCTTATTGGTATTCTGTTACGTTTCGGGTAACAGCATAGCAGCTGATTATTTAGGCGTTTATTTCTTGCCAAATAGTGGAGAGTTGGTGGTTTTTACTGCTTGTTTATTGGGGGCATGTATTGGCTTTTTGTGGCACAATTCATTTCCTGCAGCAGTATTTATGGGGGATACAGGAAGTTTGGCATTGGGTGGAATCATTGGAGCATTGGCAGTGGTCATTCGTAAGGAATGGTTGATACCAATACTCTGTGGAATATTTGTTATAGAGAA
The DNA here is from genome assembly GCA_964225135.1 of Mesoflavibacter profundi. GTDB lineage: Bacteria > Bacteroidota > Bacteroidia > Chitinophagales > Saprospiraceae > AM-2324. Next base: position 9,772 of record CAXQNQ010000157.1, on the reverse strand, counting down.
TTTATCAGTGATTCTTCAGGTTTCTTATTTCAAGTACACCAGACGTAAGTATGGTGAGGGAAGAAGAATCCTGAAGATGTCACCTTTACATCACCATTATCAAAAATTAGGTATGTCAGAGGTGAAGATTGTAACTCGATTCTGGATAGTAGGAATCTTGTTGGCAGTTATGACTATTCTGACACTTAAAATTAGGTAGTGTATGAAGAAGAGCTTGTTGGTATTGGGTGGAGGCGAGAGTGGAACAGGAGCAGCCCTACTAGCTAAAAAAGAAGGTTATCAGGTTTTTGTTTCAGATCAAGGCCCGATAGCAGAAAAATATAAAACGATGCTACGAGAGGCAAATGTGCCTTATGAGGAAAATGGGCATTCGTTTGAAACGTTCTTTGAGTTTTCGGAAGTAGTAAAAAGTCCAGGAATCCCGGATCACTTGGAGTTTATTCAGGCATTTGGTCAACAGGGAATTCCCGTGATTTCTGAGATTGAATTTGCAGCTCGATTTACGGATGCATTTATCATTGCGATAACTGGTTCCAATGGAAAAACGACCACTACCAATTTAGTATATCAAATCCTAAAACAAGCTGGAAAAGATGTGGCTTTAGTTGGTAATGTAGGACAATCATTTGCTTGGACAGTCGCATTTGAACCCGCAAAGATTTATGCCTTGGAGTTAAGTAGCTTTCAGTTAGATGGAATTAAGGAGTTTAGACCAAATATTTCCATACTACTGAATATTTCTCCAGATCACTTAGATCGATATGCTTATGATTTTGATGCGTATGCAGATAGCAAATTACGTATCAGTATGAATCAAACCAAAGGGGATGTATTTATCTATAATGGAGATGATACTAAAACTTTGGAGCGGTTAAATCAAGTTGATTCTACTGTAGAACAGATTGTAGTTGATCGTGCATTGGTGGAGCAAATGGGACAGTCTTTTGAATGGACAAATAGAGCTTTAAATGGAAGGCATAATCAATTTAATGCGAGTTGTGTCATACAAGCCATGCTTTCGCTTGGTTTAAGCCCAGCAGTTATCCAACAAGGATTAAAGGCATTTGTAAATGATCCACATCGCTTGGAGTTGTTTCTTGAATCTGATGGGATAGAATTTATTAATGACTCTAAAGCCACTAATGTTGATGCTGTCTTCTTTGCACTTGATGCAGCAGAAAAACCGGTCATCTGGATTGTTGGCGGTGTAGATAAGGGTAATGATTATAAAACCATTGATGCATTAGTACAAAATAAAGTGGAGGCTATTATTGCGCTTGGAAAAGACAATAGTGCCATCATGAACTACTTCGAAAATAAAGTGCCATTAATAGCAAGTACAGATACATTAGAATCTATGCTTGAAAAAATAAAAACCTGGGCTAAGCCTGGGATGCAGGTTTTGCTTTCACCTGCTTGTGCAAGTTTTGACCTTTTTAGGAATTACATGCATAGGGGAGAAGCGTTTAAAGAAATTATTTTAAAAAATTATACCAAGTAATGTCATTAGGAAATAGCTTATACAGAACATTGAAAGGAGATAAGGTCATTTGGATGATCGTGGCTTTGCTTTCTATCATTTCTGTTTTGGTAGTCTACAGTGCTACTGAAGCTTTAGCCTTCAAATATCGCTTAGGGAATACCGAGTCCTATTTGTTTAAACATTTGGGGACACTTATTCTGGGTGGTTTATTGATGTTCCTTTGTTATGCCATGCATTATCAAAGATTCAAAGCTGCCGCCCCTTATTTGCTAGTTTTTGCAGTGATATTACTGATATATACACTTTTATTAGGACCAACGATCAATGAGGCCAGAAGATGGATTCAAGTACCGATTATCGGCTTGACCTTCCAGACTTCTGATTTTGCCAAGATCGCTCTTGTTTTATTTGTTGCAAGAGAAATAACTAGACACAAGGACTACATTAAGGACTTTAACAAAGCCTTTAAACCCATTATTGTACCCATCATTATCATCTGTGGACTGATCGCTCCCTCCGATCTTTCCACAGCTATTATGCTATTTGTAACTACTGCCACTATGATGTTTGTAGGGCGAGTAGATTTAAAATATATCGGCTTACTATTAGTGTTGGGAATCGTTTTGTTTGCCTTTTTAATCTTATTGGGGGATTTATTTCCTGATCTAGTAAGGAGGCAAACATGGATTTCCAGAATGCAAGAATTTATTCATGGCGGTGGAAATGACTATCACCTAGAACAATTTAAAATGCAAATTTCCAATGGAAAGGTATTTGGTGTAGGTCCCGGTAATTCAGTGATTGCAAACACCATACCGCACCCATATTCTGATTCAGTTTATGGGACCATTATGGAGGAGTATGGATTAGTAGGAGGATTTGTAGTATTAGCACTTTATGTATTACTGTTTTTCCGTGTAGGAAGCATTATTACAAAAAGTGAAAAGTCATTTGGTGCTTTGGTTGTGATGGGCTTGGGATTGAGTTTAGTCATGCAAGCATTTGTAAATATGGCAGTTGCTGTAGATATGGTGCCAGTGACTGGGCAACCTTTACCATTAGTAAGTATGGGAGGTACCTCTATTTTATTTACGTGTATATCTATAGGCATCATATTGAGTGTAAGCAAGTTTGTTGAAAAAACAAATAAGGAATCTAAAAAGGCAGACGGGAAGTATGAGAGTACTAATTAGTGGAGGCGGTACGGGTGGACATTTATTTCCAGCCATGGCGATTGCGGATCAGCTTAAAGAAGAAGATCCATCTGTTGAAATCTTGTTTGTAGGTGCTAAAGGAAAAATTGAAATGGAGCGTGTTCCAAAAGCGGGATATGCTATAAAGGGATTATGGATTAGTGGAATTGATCGGAATCTTAAAAATCCGAGAAACTTGATCTTCCCTTTTAAATTATTGACAAGTTTAGTTAAGTCTTTCTGGATAAATCTACGTTTCAGACCAGACATAGGCATTGGTGTTGGAGGTTTTGCTTCTGGACCAGCTCTATTCATGGCGAAACTGTTGGGAACTAAATTATTGCTACAAGAGCAGAATTCTTTCCCTGGGATAACCAATAAATTACTAGGTAAGCGGGCAGATAAGGTTTGTGTCGCTTATCCAGGTATGGAGCGATTTTTTTCAAAAGAAAAAATTGTAGAAACGGGTAATCCAGTACGACGTGTGCTTCAGCAACCACTTCATTCTACAACGGATGCAGCTGCTCATTTTAATGTGGACAGCAATAATCCAGTGGTATTTGTTTTTGGTGGAAGCTTAGGTGCTAGGAGTATCAACCAGGCATTGATGCATCATGTGGAATTCTTTAAGTCTAATCCATCTATTCAGTTGATTTGGCAGACAGGAAAGACCATGAATAAAATCTGTTTGGAATCAGCTTTAGCTCAATTACCTAATGTTCAAGTCCATGCTTTTATCAATAGAATGGAATGGACTTATGCTTTGGCTGATGTAGTTATAGGTCGCGCAGGGGCACTGACTATCTCCGAATTGTGTTTACAAGGAAAAGCTAGTATTCTAGTCCCGTTACCAAGTGCTGCAGAAGATCATCAAACTAAAAATGCGATGGCTTTAGTAGAGCGAGGAGCTGCCAAGATGATTAGAGATAAAGACTTAAAAGAACAACTTGTAGAAGAACTAAATAATGTACTGGATCATGCAGAAATCAGAGAAGGTTTGGCAAAATCCATAAAGAAACTGGGGCATAAAGATGCCGCGGCTCATATAGTTGAAGAAATAAAACGCTTAGTATCCAAAAGCTAGAGTATGAGGGCAATGGAAATCAAATTAGAGGATATTAAGTCAGCCTATTTTATAGGTATTGGAGGCATAGGGATGTCTGCTATTGCTCGCTTCTTAAATGTAAGAGGGGTTCAAGTAGCAGGATATGATAAAACCTCCACAGCACTTACCAAAACGTTGGAAAGTGAGGGTATGCAAATTCATTATTCGGAAGATTTATCGGCTTTACCGAAGCAGATAGATTTGGTGGTTTACACACCAGCGATACCGGATGCGCATATCGAGTTGAAATATCTAAAGCAAAGTTCAATTCCAGTACTCAAAAGAGCTGAAGTGCTAGGATTACTTTCTCGTAGTATGTCCTGCATTGGAATTGCAGGTACACATGGTAAAACCACTACAAGCACCTTACTCACTTATTTACTTAAAGAAGCAGGTGTTGATGTTTCTGCCTTTTTAGGAGGAATATCTAGAGATTTTGGTTCGAATTATGTAGCTGGAAAAAGTAATTGGCTAGTAGTAGAAGCAGATGAGTTTGATAGAAGCTTTTTGCGCTTGAATCCTCAGATTGGAAGTATCATTTCTGCTGATGCAGACCATTTGGATATTTATGGTACGGAGAAAGAAATCTTAGATGGGGGGTTTAGGGCATATGCTCAACAAGTAAAGGATCGGGTATTTGTGAATGCTGCTTACGCTGATTTGTTTCCAAGCATTGCGAATAAAGTAATTTATGGAATCAATACAGGTGATTGGTATGCCACCAACATTGAAATTCGATCTGGTCATTTTTATTTTGATTTGATTGGACCTGAAGTGCATTGGAAAGGCTTACAAAGTCCTTTGCCTGGTAGACATAATATCGAAAATGCAGTATTGGCTCTAGCCATTTGTTGTGGATTCGAGTTGGCAGAAAATCAGTTAAGGAGTGCTTTAAAATCCTTTAAAGGGATAGCCAGAAGGTTTGATCGGATCATTCAAAGAGCAGATTGTGTTTTTATTGATGATTATGCCCATCATCCTACTGAACTTAAAGCAGCCATTAGTGCAGTAAGAGAATTGAATCCAGGCAAAAAGTTGACTGGAATTTTTCAACCGCATTTGTTTAGCAGAACCCAAGATTTTGCTGAGGGTTTTGGACAAGCATTAGCGGCTTTAGATGAATTGTATTTATTAGAGATTTATCCGGCACGGGAAGAACCAATTGAGGGTATAGATGCAGCCTTTTTATTGGACAAAGTGCCTTTAGAACATAAGCAAGTGATTTCGAAAGAAGCCTTGCTTGAAAAAATAAAAAGTAAACGACCCGATGTATTAATTACCCTAGGAGCAGGGGATATAGATCGGCTAGTAGAACCCATAAAACACATTTTAGAAAACCAAGATTAGTGAATAAAATACAAACCATATTAGCAGACCAAACGCAAATGAGCAAGATTAAGCAAGTCGCTTATATTGTTTTCTTGCTTTTTGTTGTAGTAGTATCTTTTTCGGCTAGTGGGAAAAAGTCGAATAGGGCTGTCGTTGATTTAATCGTGCGCATCGAGCCATTATCCAATGGACATATGTTGATTGACACTTCTGATGTGTATGATTTAGTGGAAGGTGGTTTTGGTTCTCGCTTGATTGGAAAGCGGGTAGGTGATATTGATGAGACTAGAGTAGAGCGTATTATATCTGATTTTCCTTTTGTTAAATCAGCTGAGGTATACATCAATGCACATGAAGAGTTGCACATCAATATAGTTCAAAGACAACCATTGTTGCGCGTACTAGCAGATAATGGATTGAATTATTATATGGATGTAGAGGGCGTGCGCATTCCATTGTCTAATCATATCACGGAACGCTTAGTTGTTTTTACGGGGAATATACCTCCTCATGTACCTGATTTCAAGGAATCAGGTCCTGCCTTATTGCAAGATGTTTTTGCATTTGGACAATTGATTCATGCAGATCCATTTTTCAATAGTTTGATTGAGCAGGTTGATGTACAAGGCAAAGAATTCGTATTGATTCCTAAGCTAGGAAGACAAAAAATAAAGTTTGGAGGAATGGAGGATGCAGAGGGTAAGTTAGAGCGATTAAAAAAGTTTTACCAAGAAGTGCTAGGCGCTGAAGGGTATAAAAAGTATAAAATTATTGATGTGCGATTTGATAAGCAGGTCGTATGTGAAAAAAGATAGAATCAAAATTAACCAGGGAAACGGACACGGATTTATTGATTATTTCTGTGAAAGATTTGACCACTAAACCATTACAGTTATGAAAGAAGATGGCAAAAAAGATTTAGTCGTAGCTGTCGATATTGGCACCACCAAAGTGTGTGCTGTAGCCGGATATAAAAATGACTTCGGCAAATTAGAAGTAGTTGGCTTCGGAAAGGTAAAAAGTGAAGGCGTACTGCGTGGTGTTGTATCTAATATAGAGAAAACTGTCAACGCAATCACTGAAGCTGTTAAACGCGCTGAAGAGATGGCCGGTGATACCTTCAAGCAAGTGCATGTTGGTATTGCAGGACAGCACATCAAAAGTTTACAACACCGAGGTATTTTAACTAGAGAATCTAATCAAACAGAGATTGGTAAACGTGATATCGAGAAATTAATTCGAGATATGCATAAGTTGGTTTTACCACCTGGAGATAAGATTATCCATGTGATTCCACAAGAATTTACTGTGGATACTGAGCAGGGTATTGTAGATCCAGTAGGTATGTCTGGCGTTCGTTTAGAAGCCAATTTCCATATCATTACTGGTCAGATTTCAGCGTCTAGTAATATCTCTAGATGTGTAGAGCGCGCAGATCTCAAGGTAGCTAATATAACCTTAGAACCTATTGCTTCTGCCGTAGCTGTATTGAGTGAAGAAGAAAAAGAAGCTGGTGTGGCATTAGTGGATATCGGTGGGGGTACTACGGATATTACTATTTTCCAAGATGGTATTATCAGACATACTGCTGTCATTCCATTTGGCGGTAATGTGATTACTGCTGATATCAAAGAAGGTTGTAGTGTAATGGCGGCGCAAGCAGAGAAGCTTAAGCTGAAATTTGGGGCAGCCTTAATAGATGAAGTTTATGAAAATCGAATCATAACTATCCCTGGATTAAAGGGACACCAACCGAAAGAGATTTCTGAGCGTAATCTAGCTCGAATCATTCAGGCTAGAGTAGAAGAAATATTTGACTATGTACTTTGGGAAGTTAGGCGATCAGGCTTTGAGCGTAAGCTAATTGGTGGTATAGTAATCACTGGTGGTGGCGCTTTATTAAAGCACATTGATAAGCTTGCTGCTTTCCATACTGGTATGAGTACACGTATAGGGATTCCTATTGAACATCTAGCCCACGGTTATTCAGAAGATCTTGGATCTCCAATTTATGCTACAAGTATAGGATTGTTGATGAAAGGTATTCTGGATGTTGAGTCTGGAAAAGTAAGAGTAATCCGCGACGAATCTACTGATACAGCAGAAAATGAAGAAGAAATACAGATAGAAAAGACCTTGGCCGGAGGACCATGGTACGAACAAATTTTTAAGAAAACTAGAGAATGGTTCGAAGCAGAACCAGACGCAGATTTTTAAAATATTAAATAATCCCATTACATACATTGGGCCAAAAAAATAGCAGTTATGAATTTTAGTCTAATTAATGAATCAGACGATTCTTCGATCATCAAGGTGATCGGTGTAGGCGGTGGAGGATCCAACGCAGTTCATCACATGTTTAACCAAGGCATTAAGGGCGTAGACTTTGCCATCTGTAATACGGACTCTCAAGCCATGGAGGACAGTGATATTCCAACTTGTATTCAACTCGGACCAACTTTAACAGAAGGACGAGGTGCAGGTTCAAAACCAAATATTGGAAAGTTAGCGTGTGAAGAGAGTATTGAAGAAGTCAAAGAATACCTTTCTAATGGTTGTAAAATGTTATTCATCACTGCCGGAATGGGTGGTGGTACAGGTACAGGAGCAGCACCTATTATTGCAAAAGCTGCCCAAGAATTGGATATCCTGACAGTGGGTATCGTTACCTTACCTTTCACTTTTGAAGGAAGAAGGCGATCGACTCAAGGACATTCAGGTTTAGAAGAATTGAAAAAATACGTGGATACACTTATTGTGATATCTAATGATAAATTGAAACAAATACACGGAAATTTATCCTTGTCGCAAGCCTTTTCTCAAGCAGATGATATCTTAACCACTGCAGCAAAAGGTATTGCGGAGATCATTACCGTTGCAGGTTATGTAAACGTGGATTTTGAAGATGTAAATACCGTTATGCGTAATTCAGGTGTAGCTATTATGGGTACTGCCAGCGCAGAAGGAGAAGGTCGAGCTAAAAAAGCAGTTGACCAAGCATTGAACTCTCCATTATTAGAGGATAATAATATTCGAGGTGCAAAGCATATACTATTAAATATTACTTCTGGTTCAAAAGAGGTGACTATGGATGAAATATTCCAAATCACTGAATTTGTGCAGGAAGAGGCTGGATATGGAACTGATTTAATCTGGGGTAATTGCTTCGATGAAGAACTCGGTGAAAAGATCAATGTAACAGTTATCGCAACTGGCTTTGAGCGCAATCGCACTATATCTAGTGATGAAACTATTGGAAAAGTAGTAGTGGCATTGGATGATGAGCAAACTCAATCCATAGTAGAAGAGCGCTCCATGGGTTTAGATGATATTACCTCGGGTATATCGGATCAAGAACCTTCTATTACCGATGAAATGCTAGAGTTAGAAGAAGATGAATTACCTAAAACATTTGAGTTTAAGGATATTCCTATTCGAAATACCAATACTGGATATAGTTATGACGAGCCTTATTTGCCAGGCGAGGAACGCGAGAAATTAATGACTGCACAGATGAAGCATGAAATTAATGAACGTAATCGCAGAGCTCGTCTGATGGAAAATCGTGTCAAACTTACCAATCCTAATTCCATCGCGAAGCTGGAAAATGAACCAGCCTACTTGCGTCGGGAGGTGGTATTGGACGATATAATCGATAACAATAGTGATGAATTGTCTCAGTGGACCATCAGTGAAGATGAACCACAGCCAAGACGTTCTAACACTTTTCTACATGATAATGTAGATTAAGAATTACAGGCATAGCCTGTATTTATGTGCCGCTTGGTTAATTACTTAACTAAGCCATCATAACTTGCTATTAGTATCCGCCAGTCATTTTTATGACTGGCTTTTTTTTGCTTAACAACAATTAGGATTTTATTAACAAAAATTAAATGTTTTCAAGCAACTAATCCATAAAATCGGAGTTATTACTATTGAAACAAGTGCAAAAGAAGATGAGAACATCAAATATATACTCTGGTTTGGCAATGGATTATTTAAACCTCTCCGAAGGAGATCAAATCGTTGACATAACTAGAGATCGATTAGAGCAAGAAGAAGCTTTTGGAGCTTTTCTATCTGCATCTGTTCTAGAAGAAAGGGCAGGTACAAAAAATGAATTGTTTAGAAAATTAGCTTTGCATTTTCAAAAATTGACACTGATACTAGATGTTGTCAATGACAAAACATATAAGAAACAGTTTGTAAATAGCTTTCAAGTAATTTCATAGTGAAATAGATTAGTTAGTAGATTTAGTTTTTTTAAAGGCATATGTAAAGGGCATATGCCTTTTGTTATATATTAAATAGATCTTACCTTTTTCAAAAGTGTTTGTTTGGGAGTCAATATTGATTACCTTTGCCTCGATTTTTCAAACCCTAGTTTGGAAATTTTCATTTATCAGTAAAACATTATAAATGAGTGGATTGAGGAATATAGCCATAATAGCTCACGTTGACCACGGCAAAACGACCCTAGTGGACAACATGTTGCATGCTGGTTCTTTATTTAAGGATCATGAGAATCCTGGTGAATTAATCATGGATTCTAATGATTTGGAAAGAGAACGTGGTATTACTATTCTTTCTAAAAATGTGTCTATTAATTACAAAGGGACTAAGATCAATATTATTGATACCCCTGGGCACAGTGACTTT
>CAXQNQ010000156.1:0-4277 GCA_964225135.1 Mesoflavibacter profundi | reverse complement strand
TACTTAAGCCACCAGTAGGTAATAGGGTAGTATATGAGGATACTGATTTTATTATCATGGTTGTTGGAGGGCCAAATAGTAGAAAAGATTTTCACTTCAATGAAGGAGAAGAATTCTTTTATCAGCTTGAGGGTGATATTAACCTAAAGGTTATGGAAAATGGTCAAGCAAGGGATATTCCTATTCGTGAGGGGGAAATATTTTTATTACCGCCTAAAGTACCACATTCTCCTCAGCGCGGAGCGAATACAGTTGGTTTAGTGGTAGAGCGTAAGCGTAAAGAGACAGAGATAGATTCATGTATTTGGTTTTGTGAATCTTGTGGTAATGAGCTCTACAAGGAAAACTTTAGTCTAAAGAATATTGTTACGGAGCTTCCTGAGATTATGAACGGATATTACAGTTCTGAGGAAAAGCGGACCTGCGATAGTTGCGGAGATATAATGGAACCACCTGTGCCAGTTTCTTAATCATTCAGATATACAATAAATTATTACTTTTAAGCAGTGATACTAAGTGTAAACTATATTTTTGAGCGTTTTATTTAGCTTTCTATATATAAAAGCTATATTAAATGATATATTTAAGGATACTAACACTTATAATTGGCCTAAAGGCTACAATTAACTAAGTCTATTTATTAATCATTATTAATTTTTTCACTAATGAAACGTACTAACATTTTTGGTTTGTTGGCATTCGTTGCGTTCTCTTTCTTTGCAGTAGCTTGTGGAGGTGATGCAGCAGATTCGAGTGCTGAAGAGCCAACAACTGAAGAGCCAGCAGCTGAAGAGGCAGCAGCAGAAGATGCAACTGAAGAAGTTGCAGCTGATTCAACTGCAACTGAGGAAGCAGCTGAAGAGCCAGCAACTGAAGAAGCAGCTGAAGGAGATCATGATGGTCATGATCACTAAGCTTTATTGCAGTAGAAATAAAAAAGGTTTACCAAAATGGTAAACCTTTTTTTTATGCTAGTTCTCAAAGTATCTTCTGGCATTTCGTCCAAAATTGTCCTCTACTTGAGTACTATTTAAAGGATCATTCCCAATAGCTTGTGTCGCACTTACGGATTTATAAAGTTCTATTTCCCATCTAGGATTTTGTACTTCACCAAAACAATTGGAGTGTAATAATAAAAAGTCATTTGATGCCTTTGAAGGATTATAGAATAGAAATTTGACATTAGTTTGCCCATAAATTTCAAGACCTTCATAGAACCAGATCTCGTAAGGAAAAGCATCCATCTCATTATATTCTTTTATTACATCATTAGGCCTTCCATACTTGAGATAAATATATGCCCTATCTGTTTCAATACCCATTCTAAAGCCCGATCTAAAGGTTTCATCTACTGCCTTAGCAATATCCATATAAGCTTCGAAAGCTGCTTGTGGATTGATTGGATAGGCACTCACCCAATAATTGAATAAGAATAATTCATGTGCTTGTCGATTGGGATTGGCTAACGTAGCACTGATGATATCTCCATCTGTCCGATCCACCTTAGGTGCAATAGCTAATATGGCAAAGCGTAATTCTTCTTCCGTAAGTTTGGCAACAAATTCATCTTTTAAGAAATTAGCAGGGTTGGATAAGGTGTCTAATTGTTCCTCTAGTTTGTAGAAAGGGTTAGATCTTTGAAACGAAGTTTCTTCAGCAAAATATTCTTTCAAGTCTCTACCTCTAATCTTAGTTATGATTCTGTAATTACCTGATGGCAACTGATCAACGGCCATATTTAGTATAGTAGGTGCAAAGTCACTAGGGTTTATATTTTTATTCTGAATAAATAAAGGCTTAGTAGCATTTAAATATGTTTCCTCTACAATCATATAGGAGATGATAAAGGGTTCATTAAATATTTGATTTAAACCATAAAGTTCTAGATAAGCTTTTAAGTAGGCCCGGTCCTTACCAATAAATGCATTTGGTAGCGCCTCTAGAATTATACCATTTTTAGCTAATTCAGTGCTTGCTTCAGCCGCTTTACTGCTAGCTAATAATAAGGGTTTACTTATCCCAGCTATTTGATAATTATAATATACCTCTGAAGTTGTTGTAAACTGATTCTCTGTATTGTTCAAATCTTGAACTAAGACCTTTAAGGTATATTTTCCTTCTGTAGGTATGGCAGTTCTTTTGATTACAAAAAAATCGCTAGGAGTATGTACCATTGGTGTTTGGCTGATACTTTTATTATAAGTAACAACCGTATCATTTTGAAGGTAGGCAATAGTAATTTCTAATGCACCTTGTATCATACTGTCCGGTTGTGTAAGATAATTGATGGTATTACCATTAAAAGCAAGATGCACTTCGGAATAAAGTGTTTGTTCGGATTGGTATGTTCTTTCTTCTAAATAAACCTCTATCATGCTAGGTTTTATGGTCAATTGACCATAAACACTCGTACAAATGCATAGAAGATATAGTAGTGTGAATCTTTTCATAGCCATAAGATATTATTTAAAGCTCAACTAAAAGAGCAGCTATGGTTAAAAAGTAAGATTTCTGATTAGGATTTGACACTAGGGTTCTTGAACAAATTCAAATTCAAATTGGTAATCATTTAAAATCATCCGTAATTGTAAAGTTGAGTCTGTAATACTTACGATTTTATAATCTGGATTTATTCTGGCACCTTCTGTTGAAATAGTAAGGTTTTCAAGCTTATAAGTTTGCTCTTCTCTGGAACTAGACAGATTCGAATATAACAAGGTATCATTAATAAATTCTAGTTTTAAATTGTCTAGCGTCTCTGTTACATTTCCATTACGTGTAGCACTTTTAAGTTTCCACACACCAAGTAGCATTTCAGCTGTATCATTTTCATTGCCGCTTTCCTGTTGACAGGCGCTAAAAAGGATTACAACTATACTGATTAGAATGGTTAAACTGCGCATGATTCGTTGTATTCTATCTTAATTGGAGTTAAAGTCTAGGTAAAAATACTATTCTTTTTCTAAATCAGCTTTCTTTAGTCAATTCAATCACTGTAATCTCCGGTTTTATACCTACGCGTCCTGGATAACCTAGATATCCCAAGCCCCGATTGACATATAGCGCTTGCCCATCATTTTGGTATAGTCCTGCCCATTGTTTGTATAAGAACTTAGCTGGACTCCATTTGATAAACCCAGGAATTTCTATCCCAAATTGCATGCCATGTGTATGCCCTGAAAGGGTTAACTCTATCTGTTTAAATGCAGTAGTTACTTCTTGATTCCAATGAGAAGGGTCATGGGACAATAAGAGTCGAAAGTCTGCTTGCTCTGTTTGCTCACTAGCATGTACAAGGTCACCTCTTTGTGGAAATCGTTTGGAAGCACTTTGGTTTTCTACTCCAATCACAGCCAATGTGCTATCACCAACCTCCACTAATCGATGCTCATTAAGCAGGAGTTGCCAACCCATTTGTTTATGGTTTCGCTTGAGTTGCTCCATATTGGCTAGTTTTGCCTCCGGACTTGGCCAAGACACATAGTTTCCATAATCATGATTTCCTAAAACAGAGAAGATTCCATGAGGTGCTTGAATGGCAGAAAAAATATCCATATAGTCCTCAATCTCATCTGCTTTATTGTTTACTAAATCTCCTGTAAAACAGACTAAATCTGGTTGAGCTTCATTGATTAGTTCAACGGCTCTTTTGATAGGTTCCTTAAATAGGAAGCTGCCTGCGTGGATATCTGATATTTGAACAATTTTAAATCCCTCCAGGTCTTTGTTTAAGTTCTTAATAGGGAGTTTAAGCTTAAAAACTTTATAGTTGTAAGGATTTCTGATCATGCCCCAAGTCAAGGATAAAAAGGGTATACTGCTAAAAATCAAGGCGGTTTTACTTAGAAATTTCGATCTACCTGCATTAAACTCATGGTTTATACCCACTTTGTCTATTATCCATAGTCCTATTCTTCTGAGATCATCAGCAAATAAAAATACCCCACCAACAAACTTGGAGAGAATGATAATAAAGGTAAGTGCTCCCCAGATACTATTTAATGGTTTGGGAAATTGGTCATTTAGATTGGTGAACAGACAAATGATATAAATGATTTCTATAGTGGTAAGCGTTATGTAAATACCTAAGCTAGTTGCCTTCCAAGTCGATGATGTGGTTCTGTAAAAATGCAAGAACAGTTGGAAAGCGTAGTATTCACCAACTAGTAAAAATGCTAGTGGAATAAGAAATCTCATGAAGTTTTCAATTGTTGTCGTAATAATCGTAAAAAGAACAACAAATATCACCTAAGGTTCAGCAATTTTTATAAACTTTA
>CAXQNQ010000155.1:0-12509 GCA_964225135.1 Mesoflavibacter profundi | reverse complement strand
TCTTCCGATATCTGGAATTATGTATGGTACACTTCCAGGTGGATCTCCAAAAGTATTAGAACTATATGCAGTCGATGATATTGATGACCTTTCGGTATATGGTATTGGTTCTGCTAACAATGGCGGCGGTACAGATGGCGTTGAATTTACATTCCCTGATACCCACGCTGAAGCTGGAACTTTTATATATGTAGTAGCTAGTGGTCATTTTGATGAATTTAATGCTTGGTTTGGCTTTGATCCTGATTATCAGACAGGTGCAATGTTAATCAATGGTGATGATGCAATGGAATTATTCCATAATGGAAATCTCATTGATGTAATAGGAGATCAAAATGTAAATGGTTCTGGTCAGAACTGGGATCATTTAGATGGTTGGTTATATAGAAATAATAATACTGCGGTTTCTACCGTATTTGATATTAATGATTGGATTGTATCGGGAATAAATGTTTTAGATGGGGAGACTTCTAATGCAACTGCAGCGGTTCCATTCCCAGTTGGAACATATTCCACTAACGTGTCTGCACCTGTTTGTGTAAATGATTATGTTACAGTGACGGTTACTATTGGTGATGATGAAGCTCCAGAGATTACTTGTCCAGCAGATATAGTGGTTAATCTTAATCCTGGATTGTGTGAGCAAATTATTAACTATAGCGTAACTGCAGTAGATAATTGTTATGCGGATGTAACGATCACTCAGACTGATGCAACTGGTGTAAGCTCAGGAGACTACTTCTATTATGGAACGTACACTATGACATATGAGGCTGAAGATGGGAATGGTAATACTTCAAGTTGTTCTTTCAATATAACTGTAAATGAATACGCCAATCCAACTGCGACATTGGCTTGTAATGATAATGTTCAGATTTCTTTGGACGGAAATGGAGAAGGATTTATCCATGCGGACTTTATTTTAGAAGGAGGTCCATATGGGTGCTATGATGATTATATAGTAGACGTAATCACTGCAGCTGGTAGTTTAGGCCAAACAGTGGGTTGTTCAGAAATTGGTGGAATACACTCAGTTATGGTGACAGACCCAGATACAGGTAACTCTTGTTGGGGAAGTATTATTGTTGAAGATAAGATAGCTCCTGTGATTTCCTGTATTGATTATGATAACATTGCTTGTTCTCAAAATTACGCTAATTTCTTAGGTGCAACTGCAACAGATAATTGTACTGTTTTCCCGAATGTAGAACTTACTTCGGAGACAATTGATGATTCAGGTTTATGTGATGCAGGTGTTTTAGTTTACAGAACTTATATAGCTACCGATGAATATGGTAATACATCAGAGGAATGTACTTCAGTGATTACTATTGTAAGACCTGATAGTGTGGATATACCTACAGATGTATCTATAGCTTGTGAAGCTTATGATGCGAATAATGATTTAGTAACTCCAGCCTATGCAGGTTCTCCAGCTGGTATAGATGGAACCTATTGTATGTTCTCTTACACGCACGCCGATGAAGTGGTGGATGCATGTGGTGGATTCAAGATTATCCGTACTTGGACTATATTGGATATGTGTACCAATGAGATTACATCTGGCATTCAGATCATTGAAGTAGTTGATACTGCTGCTCCAGTCCTTAATGTTGCTGGTGTTGTGCTTTCTACTGATGGTAATAATTGTGCTTCTAATGGATTTATTCCTGCACCTGATTTTTCAGATAATTGTACAGAGGTTACCATAACCATGTTTACAACAGCAGGTGAGTTAGATTATATAAATGGAGTGAATGGAAATGCAGGTGGATTTATCTCTGGTGCTGGCTTAGAACTAGGTAATCATGAAGTAAGTGTAAATGCAACGGATGAATGTGGTAATACTACTTCGGCTGTATTCACCTTGAGTATTATTGATGAGATTGCGCCTACCATGGTTTGTTTAGAGCTTACAGATGTGAATTTGAACTCTGCTGGTGAAGCTGTTGTATTTGCGCCATCCTTTGATAATGGCACACATGATGATTGTTGTTTGGATTTGCTTCAAGTAAGAAGAATGGATGGTGGGTTCTTTAGTGAATCTGTTACTTTCGATTGTGCAGATTCAGAAGAACAAGTTATTCTAAGAGCATATGACTGTTATGGCAATTATAATGAATGTATGGTAACGGTATTAGTTAACGACAAGCTTAATCCATATGTCGCTTGTCCAGCTGATGCTTCTATTTCATGCGATGTTTATTACACGGATTATGCTCCTGCTTTAGATAATGCAGATTGGTCAGTTTTAGAAGACTTTGGCGCTGTATTGATGGGAGATAATTGTACTTATTCTGATACTTACAATGTAACATTCGGAGTAGATCAGTGCGGTGAAGGTTCTATCACGAGAACATGGACGGTAACGGACGATAGTGGTAATGGACCTGTTGCTTGTTCTCAGACTATTTCAATTTTCCATGTTTCAGATTGGAATGTGTCATTCCCTGCTGATTTTGATGAGCCAGTGGATGCAGACTGTAATTATGATGCTATAGACTTTGGTAGTCCAACAGTTACGAATGATGCCTGTGAGATGATTGCTGTATCATACAGTGATACTGAATATAATGTTCCTGGTCAAGATGCATGTTTCAAGATATTTAGAGAGTGGACCGTAATTAATTGGTGTACTTATGATCCTAATACGTCAGCAGAAACAGTTGCGACTGCTCCTGGATCTTCTTACAATGTTCAAGGCTCTGATTACATTACTTATACTCAAACTGTAAACGTTAAGGATGAAACAGCTCCTGTTGTGACATCAACTGCATATACTGCTCAAATAACAGCGGGTTGTGGAGTGGACTTTACTCTAGATGATATCACTATTGAAGGTGGATGTAATACTGATGTGTATAATATTTCTATTAATGATGGTGATTTATCAGCTTATGGATCCAATGGATCTTATACTGATGTACCTGTTGGTTCTTATGAAGTAAGCTACACGGTTATTGATCCTTGTGGTAATGCTAGTACAACTATTAGAACGGTAATCGTAGAAGATAAAGCGCCAACTCCATATTGTGTGGATGCTCTTGTTATTTCCATTATGCAAACGGGCATGGTAGAAATTGCTGCCATTGATTTTGATGCAGGTTCATTTGACAACTGTGGTGAAATAGTGTCCTTTACATTCGATGCGGCTGGAACAATGCCAGTTATGCAATTTGATTGTGATGACTTAGGACTTAATCTATTGACTGTACATGTAACTGATGAGGGTGGCTTGACGGATTTCTGTGAGGTGATTCTTGACGTACAAGATAATTTAGGCGCATGTGAAGATACGCCAATGGTTATGCTTGCAGGTACAGTTGCAACTGAATTAGGATTTGGAGTAGAGCAGGTTATGATGGATGTTAATAATGGTGCCAATACGGTGTACTCTGATGACAACGGACAATATGAAGTTGAAGTGGAAGCTGGTGGTGATTACTCTATCTCAGCTTTATTAGATGAGGATCCTGAAAATGGAGTTACTACATTTGATTTAGTACTGATTTCTCAACACATTTTAGGCATCAATGAATTAGATTCGCCTTATAAGATGATTGCTGCAGATGCGAACAATTCAGGTAGTATTTCAACCTTGGATTTAGTTAATATTCGGAGAGTAATTCTACAGATAGATGAAAACTTCCAGAATAATACTTCTTGGAGATTTGTAGACGCTGCACACGATTTTGTTGATCCTACAAATCCATGGGCTACTGTGTTCCCTGAGCTTGTTTCTTACAACAATGTTGCAGGCGATATTATGGATGCTGACTTTGTAGCTGTAAAAATAGGTGATGTAAACGGTTCGGCTCAAACATCTTTGATGAGCACAGCCCAAAATCGAAACGCGGCAACTATTTCATTTGATGCAAAAGATGATATAGTATATGCTGGTCAATCATTTGACCTGGCATTATCTGCTGAACACTTATTAGCAGGATTCCAATTCACACTTTCATACTCAGATGAAATTTCATTTTCAGGGGTTCGTAATGGAATGTTGACAGCGGCGAATGTTGGTTTGGCTAAAGTTTCTAGTCATGCATTAACTATTTCGTGGAATGATATAGATAATGTGGATTTATCTGGTCTAGAGGTCATTGTTTTAGAATTTATCGCAAATCAAGATATGGTGCTTTCTGAAGTGTTTGATATTAATTCTGATTATACTAGAGCAGAAGCTTATAATAAATCAGGTGAAACATTTGATATTGAATTAAACTTTGGTTCTAAAGCTACTTTTGAATTGCTTCAAAACGAACCAAACCCATTCCAAACGACCACAACCATTGCCTTTAACCTGGCAACTGCTCAGCAAGTTGGATTTACTGTGGTTAATGTAGCTGGTGAGGTAGTTTATGCTATCGATATTGAGGCAGTTGCTGGCGAAAATACTCTAGTATTGGATACGAAAAATCTTGGTGATTCAGGCGTTTACTATTATACTGTAAAAACGACTGATGGAATGCTTACCAAGAAGATGGTTTCAATCAAATAAATTTATTGGGTGCATACCGCATCGTAAGAATATGTAATCGGTTTTTGGGATAACCTCCATCTGACCTTTGGGTCGGAGGAGGTTTTTTTATTAAGACCAGCTAAGTTTTATTATCTTTTAGAAAAATAATTAACCATGATAAGACAATACCTTTTATTCATAAGCCTTTCGGTAGCTTTTAATCAAGTTTTTGCGCAAAAACTAAGAGTAGAGCCCATCATTGATCTTTCCTGCACAGCAGTCAAAAGTCAAGACAAGACGGGTACCTGTTGGTCCTTTTCGACGGTCTCATTTTTGGAGTCGGAAATGAAACGGATGGGTTTTAATGAAATGGATCTATCGGAGATGTATTTCGTTCGTTTTATCTATTTTGATAAGGCCCAGAACTATGTGCTACGTCAAGGTAAGGCTAACTTTAGTCAAGGTTCATTGTCTCATGATGTCATAAATGTTGTAAAGAAGCATGGTATTATGACCGAGGAGTATTATCCAGGTCGAGTAAATAATGATCCATACAACCACGATCAATTAGAAGAAGAATTGAAAACATACTTGGATCAAGTCATAGCGAATAAAGATAGAGGCCCTTATTGGATGACAAATGTGAATAAAATTTTAGATAAGCATTTAGGGGCGTTGCCTAGGGAAGTAAGGGGTAAAAATTTAGCGCAAGCAAATGGACTTAATCCAAGAGATTATATCTCTTTTACTTCCTTTAAACATCATCCCTATCATTCTAAATTTATTCTTGAAATACCAGACAATTATTCCAATGGTTCCTATTTTAATGTACCATTAGCTGACATGAGGAAAATCGTTGATCATGCTTTGGAAAGTGGCTACACAGTTGCTTGGGATGGTGATGTATCCGAGAAAGGATTTAAGGCAAAGGAAGGATATGCTTTACTAGCTCCTGAGTCCAGTGATGGTATGTGGACGATGGATTTTCAAGAAAGTCGGGTAAGTGATGCGGTCAGACAGTCGGAGTTTTTTACCTACAAGACTACGGATGATCACTTGATGCACATTGTAGGAAAGGTCAAAGGTAATGATGGAAAGAACTACTATAAAGTAAAGAACTCTTGGGGATCCATTGGTCCCTTCGATGGCTTCTTATATATGTCGGAGGCTTACTTTGATATGAAAACAGTAGGCATACTCGTACATAAATCCGCTGTTCCGGAGGATGTAAAGGCATCATTTGAATAAAAAAAAGTCCCGAGATAATCTCGGGACTTTTTTTTATTTCTTCTCTTTATTTCCCTCTTTCATTTTTTCACCTAACAACTGTGAAGCTGTAAAGGAAGTGACCATCTCACTGAGCATATTCGAACCAGCAGCTGGTGAATTTGGGAGAAGTACCAAGTTGGAATTGGAATTCTCACTCATCGCTTGCAAGGTGTCATAGTGTTGCGTTACAACAATCAAAGCTGATGCCTCTTGAGAGTTAATACCAACTTTATTTAATACCTCAACAGATTCTTCTAGTCCACGGGCAATTTCTCTTCTTTGGTCAGCAATACCTTGTCCCTGTAAACGTTTGGATTCAGCTTCTGCTTTTGCTCTAGCTACAATTCTAATGCGTTCCGCTTCTGCTTCATGCTCTGTAGCTAGCTTTTGACGCTCTGCAGCATTAATATGGTTCATGGAACGCTTAACTTCAGCATCTGGGTCTATGTCTGTAACTAAGGCTTTGATGATATTGTATCCATAACTAGACATGGCTTCTTCAAGCTCAGATTTAATAGCAATGGCTATATCGTCCTTTTTAATAAAGACATCATCTAATTTCATTTTAGGTACCTCTGCACGTACTACATCGAAAACATAAGCATTAATCTGCTCTCTTGGATTTTCAAGTCTATAGTAAGCATCGAATACTTTTTCTTTCAGAATAATAAATTGAACAGATACTTTTAAAGAAACAAATACATCATCTGATGTTTTTGTTTCAACCATCACATCTAATTGATTGATCTTTAAAGAAATAGGTCTAGACTTCTTGTCTATTACAGGGATCTTAAAGTTCAAGCCTGGATGGCGAATACTTTGAAACTTACCAAAACGTTCAACAACTACAGCTGATTGCTGCTTGACGGTGAATATCCCTGAAATGATGATAAGGAATAGTAGAAACGAAAAACCATAAAAGAGAATGTCCATAAGTATTGATTAATAGTTTAAATAAATAGATACTTCAATTTAAATAAAATTACTTTGATTGCTTGCTTTGTTCTACCAAATAATCAAATTATCAGATAAAAAAAGCCCTTAAAATAAGGGCAGTATAAGATTTGGACTAAGCCAAAAATTGTAAATTGTTTTCATGTGCCTTAGCACGATAACAATATATGTAAAAAAAACATATCTTTTTATCTACCGTACTGTTTTTTTGATATAGTTTAGTGTTGATTCTAGGTATGTATTGGTTTGGGTGTCTAGCCAATGGTATTTGCTAGATCGTTTGAACCAGGTCATTTGCCTTTTCGCATATCTTCTTGAATTACGTTTGATTAATTCAACAGCTTCCTCAAGTGTTAATTTTTTATCCAGGTATTCAAAGAGTTCCTTGTAACCAACTGTTTGGAGTGCATTAAGTGCTCTATGTGGATATAATGTTTTGGCTTCATCCAATAGGCCCCACTGAATCATTTGATCCACTCGTTTATTGATTCGATCATAAAGGACACTACGTTCCCAGTCTAAGGCAAAATATGTGGATTCAAAAGGTCTAGGTGGTAGGGTTTTTGATCTGAAGGAGGTGAAAGTGTTTCCAGATTCTTTACAAACTTCCAAAGCCCTTAAAATTCGAACTGGGTTCTCTAAATCTACTAGTTCATAATAATCGGGATCAGCTTCTTTTAATAGTGCTTGTAGTTTTGTTAAGCCTTCAGTTTGATAAATAGATTTGAAATATCCTTTAGTCGCATCAGAAATGGGTGGGAACGCATTTAAGCCAATGGTTAGGGCATCAATAAACAAGCCCGAACCTCCAACTAATATCAGATATTCATGGGTTTTGAATAAATCCATAGTCAGTGCTAAGGCATCTCTTTCGTAATCACCTACAGAATAATCATCATGGATACTTCTAGAGTTAATAAAATAGTGTTGGGCTTGCATTAGTTCTGCAGCAGTTGGTTTTGCTGTACCGATGCTCATTTCTTGATAAAATTGTCTGCTATCAGCAGATAGAATAGGACAATTATAATATTTAGCCAATTCTATTGACAAGGTAGTTTTTCCTGAAGCCGTTGGGCCTCCAATGACAATTAGCTTTTTACTATTCATGTATCGTTAGACTTGGCCTATGCACAATAATAAAGACTAGATTGCAAATCTTTCTTAAAAAAGGATATTTTTGGACTTTAATTCACCAAAATTAATCTTCATGCTCTATTATTTGATTCGGCCATTCGCAAGATTGACCTTTCAATTATTATATCGGAATATTAGATTCCAGGGTGTAGAGCATATTCCCAAAGGGGTTCCTGTTGTGTTTGCAGTTAATCATCCAACAGCATTTATCGAGCCATGTATTATGGCTACCTGGCTACCAAAATCCTTAAGTTTTATAGTTAGAGGGGATTTGTTTAAAAAATTATGGGCGAGAATTTTATTAGCATCTGTGCACTTGATTCCAATGTTTCGAGTGAAAGATGGTGGCTTGAATGTTGTTAAGAATAACTATGAATCCTTAAAGTATGTAGTCAACTTTTTATTAAAAAAGGGATGGTTGATGATTTTGGCAGAAGGGCATATTACTACACCTCGTCGTTTAGGTCCACTAAAAAAAGGTACTGCTCGGATAGCTTTAAATACGCTTGAGCAAAGACCCAATTGTGGGTTGGTCATAATGCCTGTGGGTGTTAATATGTCCCATCCAAATGCTATTGGATCAGATGTACATTTTAAAATAGGGCAACCTATAAAAGTAGCTGATTATTTTGATTTATATGAAAAGCATGCTAATAAGGGTATCATGGCTTTGACTGAGCACTTACGTGTGTCGATGAAGGATTTATTGATACAAATAGAAAATCCTGCAGATGATAATACTTGTGAAGCTTTGTTAGATATGCATAGTGGATTGAATCCAGTCACAACAAGCGAATCCTTTGATAATAGAGTAATTGTTCAGAAAAGTATGCTACATGCAGTTGCTTCACTTGATGAAAAAACAAAGACAAATTTGTTTGAGCAACAAAAAGCATTAAAGCAATTATTCAAAGCCAATCAGTTGTCGTATTATCCGTTTGATTTGGACTCTAAGGTGAAATATTGGCCTATTATTTTAACCTATCTACTTGCTCCATTTGGTCTACTTGCTGCCATTCCATTTTATTTCGCTAAATGGGTGAATAGTAAGATTAAGATTGTTGATGAGTTTTTAGTTTCTGTGTTGTTTGCCTCAGTTATGGGGGCTGGAGTGCTTTTTTTCGGAGGTCTGACGGTAGGCTTTGGTATGATAAGCTTATATTATGCGGCTATAGTCTTATTAATTATGAACCTAGGTTTATTATTTGTCCGAATCAAGTATTTATACAATGATGAACTACTTAAAATTAGGTTCAATCAATTAAATTTAGATCAACGAAGTTTGATAGTAGATTCTATCCAAGCCTTTAGAAAAACATTGAATTCACTACAGTAATTTTAAGCTATGGATATATATAGCATATTTAGTCCGCCAATACGATTGGGTTTAAGGATATACTTTAAGAAGATTTACATCATTAATGAGGCAAATGTCCCAGCTGGTAAAAAGGCCTTGTATTTGTTAAACCATCCAACTTCTTTTGTAGATCCAATATTATTAGCTACCCAAACGAAAGCCTTTTTACATTTTTTGATACGGGGAGATGTATTTAAAAAAGGACTAGCCCTCAAATTATTGAATGGTATTCATGGCATTCCCATTTTTAGAGCAACTGAAGTAAGGAATGCAAAACAAAAAAATGAAGAGACCTTTGATCGGATTGCGGCAGTCCTTCATAAAAATGAATCTGTAATGATCATGCCGGAAGGCTCTACAGATAAGACAAGGCGATTAAGGTCTTTTAAGAAAGGTTTTGCACATATGGCTTTTCACTATTGGAAGAAATATAAAGATCCTGATTTATTATTGGTGCCAGTTTCTTTAAGTTATTCTGATCCAATGCATTATCGGTCTGTAGTTCATGTATATTTTGAAGAACCTATTCAATTGAAAGATTATATTGATTCATTTGAGGAAAGTCCAGTGCATGCAGTGAATCAGCTTAGAGATGATGCTTATAGTATTATGAGAAAGAATATCGTCCATATTGAATCAGATGATGATTTGGAACTAGTGGATGACTTGATTAAAATGACTCACAATGATTTTTCATTTTCGTTGTTACCCGCTAAAGAGGATAATGGGTCATTATTACAAAAAGAAATAAAGGTGTCCGAATCAATCAATAGTTTGAATGAAACGGAAAAAGATGCACTCAAAGCAAAACTTAAAACATACAAAACAAGTTTAAAGCAAGCTGGATTGGAAGATGCAGCTATTTCAAATACTAAATCGTGGAACCCAATTATCCATTTATTTTTAGTCCTTACTAGTCCAATTGCTTTACTGGGTTTTTTATTAAATGCTTTACCATTGGTTGCAGGAAAGAAATTAGCATTTAAACTCATGAAACGAGATGAGTTCAGGTGTTCCGTTAAAATTGGAGCTGCTACTATCTTATACATGATTTATTGGTTAATTGCCTCAATTATTCTCCTTCTTGTTTTGCCTTGGAAAATGGCTACCCTAGCTTGTTTGAGTTTGCCACTTAGTGGATTATATTTTATTTATTTTAAAGGGGCATGGGCCAGATCAATCCATAGACTGAAGCGATTGGTTTCTAAGCAAGCAATAAAACAATTAGAGCAGCAACGCCAATGGATTTTATCTAAGGTATAAGCATGGATTAATTATTGAGTTCCTGTTGTTGAGTTAGCGGGAGTTGTTTGTTGGTTTCTGCACCTAGCTCTTTAAGCTGTTCAATTTTTCCTAAAATAGTTTTACCTCTAGATGGGGAATCAGATAGTTTGTTTAGGGCTTTGTTGTATGATTTTTGGGAACGATCAATTTGAGCGCCCAGGTCATTTAAGTCCTCTAAGAAGCCTACAAATTTTTCGTAGAGCTGTCCGGCTGTTTTAGCGATAAGCTTAGCATTTTTTTCTTGGTTTTGTTTCTTCCAAATAAATGAAACCGTCCGCATCGTTGCCATTAAAGTCGTATTGGAAACCAAGATAATATTACGATCAAGGGCATATTGGTATAAGTCTTTATCTTCTGCAAGAGCTAAGGTCAAAGCAGGTTCGATAGGAACAAAAAGCATGACATAATCAGTGGTATTTAATGCATCTAATTGTTCATACGATTTGGATTGAAGATTTTTGATGTGACTCTTTATACTCTCTAAATGTTGCTTTAGAGCTAAGTCTTTATTGGATTGTTCTTCTGCTGCAATAAATCTATCATAGGCGGTAAGGGATACTTTACAATCAATGATGATCTGACGGTCTTCGGGGAGGTTAATGATGAAATCAGGTCGCTTTTGTTGTCCTAGTTCATCTTTAAATGAATTTTGAATGTTAAAGTGAACCCCTTTTTGCAGACCTGAAAATTCTAAAATTTGCTCCAGTTGGATTTCTCCCCAATCTCCTTGTGTCTTATTATCTCCCTTCAATGCTTGAGTCAATGATAAGGCATCCGCTGAAAGTTGTTGATTCATTTTCTGCAGATTCGCAATAGCTTCTTGAAGTGCTCCTTTGTCTTTGGCATCTTGATTGAACTTCTGATTCAAGTCATGTTTGAACTGCTGAATATTATCCTTTAATGGTTTGAGAATGTGTTGCAATTCTTCTTGGTTAGTTTTTTTAAAAGTCTGTGTCTTTTCTTGAAGGATACTATTGGCTAATTCTTTAAATTGTAGTTGAGCTTGATTATTGAGTTGAATAAATTCAGCTTTTTGTTCTTCTAGTTTTTCTTGAAGATTCAACAAATTAGCCTCTAGGGTAGCATTGTCTTTGTTCAGTTCAATATTTTGAGCTTGAATGGAACGATTAAGTTCTTCAGATCTTTTTAGTTGTAAGTCTTTGTCTTCTAGTTGGCCCTTGGGTACCATGTTATTCATAGAATTCCCTTTTGAGCTACGGAAAAGAGTAGAAAGTATAAAACCTAAAGCTATTCCGAGGACTAGGCATAGAAGTGGCAGGATTAGATCTGGCATTTTGAGATATTTAATTTTTTATAAATTTAGTATAATTTGTTTTAAGTTTCAATATTTTTTAATTTTTTTGTTTTAAGAAAAACTATGGAAAAAATAGACTCATTGAACCAAGTTGGCGCTTTTCATAAGACTTTCGGTCATCCTATTTTAGATCAAGCTCAAATTCCAGCTGCTAAGCGAGCAGCATTAAGGGTATCACTTTTACAAGAAGAATTGAATGAACTCAAAGAGGCCATCGAACAAAATGATTTAGTCGAGGTAGCAGATGCTTTGTGTGATATTCAGTATGTACTATCCGGTGCGGTACTTGAATTTGGCATGGGGGATATTTTTAAAACTTTATTTGATGAAGTTCAGCGTTCTAATATGAGTAAGACTTGTGCTTCAGAGGAAGAAGCCAAAGCTACCCAACAACACTACTTGGACAAAGATGGTACCGAGAGCTATATCGTACAAAAAGATGATCTTTGGTTAGTATATCGAAGTTCAGATAATAAAACGCTCAAATCGGTTAATTATTCTCCGGCGGATTTAAAATCCATTTTAGAGCAAAATCATGCAAAAATTTAAAAAAAATGGCTCGTTTTTATTAAAAACGAGCCATTTTTTAGTTAAAAATCGATTGTATAGTAGAAAATCGGTAAAAATCCTAGCTGGTATTCTTCCTGTATTGGGTTACCACTTGGATGGTCAGGCGCATAGGTCAAGGTCAAGATATTTTGTGTATTGGTGATGTTTACAAAATCAATGCC
>CAXQNQ010000154.1:0-19687 GCA_964225135.1 Mesoflavibacter profundi | reverse complement strand
GCAAGTTTCAAAGTGAATTTCTAAGATATAATCTATATCAGTGGGATAAAATATCCACTTGATATTGTCTTATAATTCTTATAAATAAAGCGACTCTGCTTCGGCAGGGTCGCTTTTTTTATTGCACGAATAGTTAGGAGACTTATAAGGCTAGTTTGTGTCCTTTATCAATATACAAAAGAGACGGATAGAACTTGTCTACCAGCCTCTTGACTATGGATTAGTTAGATATATTGTTTACACTAAATAAAGGTTAATACTTTTTTAAGTGTAAATGCTTTTATTTGATCATTATTTATCAGTTCTAGAATAAATTCTTTTCGATCATCATATTCCTGAATCTGTGTTAGGTCTGTTTGTCTAATTACTGCAATTTTATTATTGGGTAAGATTAGCCAAACTATATAATCACCTTTTAAATCTAACCCTAATTGTGTTTTATTAGATACTAAAACTTGTTTTATAGAATTTTTATCTCTCTGCGTTATTAATCCAATAATATTTTTTATTACGGTGCCTTTTGGTAATCTAAAATGAGCTGTAAAGGTGTTAGCTGGAGGTTGATTGGTTTTATTAAAATTCCATAAGCTATGAGCATTAATAGAAGATTCATCTTGATTATTCTTCTTTTTATAAAAAGTTTTAAGTCGGGCATTCTCTTCGTTAGTTTCTAATTCAGAATAAGTTTCCCTACAAAGAAAGTGTTCCACATTGTTGATTTCTAGGAAGTCATTTGAATCAGCTGATATTCGCTCATTTTTCAATTGCTTAGAATAAAGAATGGTGCTCTTAGAGTGGTTCAATCTCTTTTTGATTCGTTCTTTAATTCTATGTGCTTTTACTTTTGCATTACCTTCTGAAATATCCAGTAGCATAGCAATTTCCTTGTAGGACTTACCTTCAAAATAATGCATTTCTATAATGGCTAAGTCGTCTCCCTTTAGTTGGTTTAGTTCTTCAACCAAAGCTTGAATGAGCTGATCTTTATCGATGGTATTATTAGGTGATTTTGGTGCAGTAGGTTGTAACCCGGAATCGTCAATGGAAATTACCCGGTTTCTTGCATTTTTTCTGAAATGCTGATTGAGTTCATTTTGGGCAATTCGATAAAGCCAAGAACTAAACGGTAGTCCTCGATATTCGAACTGATGAATTTTTAGTAATGCCTTCTTAAAGGTATTTTGGCAAATGTCAAAGACTATTTGTTCTTGGTTTAATCTTCTACGGAGGTAATTATATATCTCCTCAAAATACTTAACATATAGAGTTTCAAATGCTTTTGGGTTTTCTTTTGCCTTTAGGATCATTTCTTCCTCAGATAGATGATCTAACTCGCAATAAGAAGCTTTCATACTTGATGATTGATTCACTTATTATACTTTTATGTTGATTGCACTAGTCACTTACATTTATTCCATAAATGTTTACGGAAATGGGTACCTATCTATTATATAAGTGCAGGATTTTAAAAAGTTACACAACTGCATTAATATATAATTAAAGCTAATGTGATTTCCAAATTTTGGGAGATGAATCTTATGAAAGAATTAGATTTAGGATAAGATCTGGCTTAAAAAGTATAATAAGAAATCGTTGAGTTTTTCAATGGCTAAAGGAATATTCCAATTAGCCTTATCCCTATCCTCGATAAGGTTAGAAATGGAACGGAACTGCACACAAGGTATTCCTAATTGAAATGCAGTGTAAAATAAAGCTGCACCCTCCATACTTTCGATGTCAACAGCGTATTTACGGGATATTTTATCAATCTGTGCTTGCTTGCCATTTACAGCATTGACGCTAAGGCTTTGGACTTGTACGAGGTCTGTATAAGTTTTTGGGTTTTTTAGTGTGCCAGCTTGAAATGGAAATGCATCAGCATGAGATAATCCCAATTCAAACACATCTTCAAAATGACCATCAGGGAATAGAGCTCCTAAATCTCCAATTCGTTCTGATTGAACTTCGACTACAGAACCAATGGGGTGTTTACTTACATTAAATGCACCTGCAATTCCAGCTTGGATAATTAAATCGCATGGATTGTGTTGCAACCATTGCTGAAGTTTAAAGCTGGTAGCAAGCATACCAATCCCTGCCTCCAAGAATTCAATGTCATATTCTGGAGCATTTAGAAGGGCTTCTCTTAAGGGAGCAACTTCGAATGACGTGGCAGAAAGGATGAGTATTTTCATTTATTTGAATGTATGTTGTCCATCAATGCTATAGCTTGAACCTACCTGATTTAAGTAATACAGATTTGCCCTCCATTTTGTTTGCTGTCTAAAGGTATAACAAATGCTGATAAATGCTTGGAAACTATTCAAACTGATTCCACCCCCAATCGTCCAATTTGGATGAATCTGTAGGTCAAAACCAGTGATTAAGTTGACACCTGCTTGCATGTTATGAACAAGGTCAACATAATATAGCGCATGATCCGATATCGTATACATACATGCGATAGTCAATTGGAAAGGCTGGCTAGAATGGATTGCATTGATTTTAGAAGAATATAGAAAAGCCAAGTTTAGATGCCCTTTTTGATATGTTGACCACAAGTTGAATTCAGAGATAGGATAATTTGATTCAGTAGCGTGTTGTTTTAGGTTGCCATAGATTAATCGCCCTCCTATATTTATTGCTTTAAGGTCTTTGCTTACTGCTAGGTATGCCTTAAATAAGTTTAGCTGCTCTAATGAGGAATAGAATAATCCCGCACCAATATTGGCACTTGGTTTATGTAGCCTTTTACTAATTCCAAAGTCTGCTATACTAAAGTTGGAAAGGAAATAAGGATTGGTTAAACTCAAGGAAATAAAACTTTGGCTTATGTTTTTTTGAAATAGAGCAGTGGCACTTAATGATTTATATGCGTTTTCCGATCCAAATACCCCATTAAATCCTACTTGAGCGTAGACCCAAATACTGATGCATAGCATACAGATAGTTGTAAATGTTTTCATGGTGAAAAGGGAATGTAGGATTTCTTCCTTATACCAAGGTGTTGGTTTTTGTTAGTTCTTCATAATAACTAGCAGCAGCAGTCCATGTCCGCTTCATAGATTTCATGTCTACACTAACCAATCCAAATTGATAGGTATTACCTAGGTGCCACTCAAAGTTGTCAAAAGTGCTCCAATGAATGTATCCTAATAAAGGAATCCCGTCCGATAAAATATTATGACAATACCTAAGATAATCTTGCATACTCGCAATTCTTGCTTGTGGATCATCGGAGCAAATTCCATTTTCGGTTATCAATATAGGTTTGCGGTATTTGTTATAGAACATGCGAATCATTTGATCTAAACCTGCTGGGTAATAGGCCCACATTTTATCATGAGGATAACCCTTAGCTGCTAATTCCCCAGGACGATCGATTTCTGTCAAGGTGTTTGGATCAAACAATATCAAAGCATAATAGCTTAAGCCCCAATAATCACACTTTTTAAAAGGCCTAGCTGCATGCACATTGAACCACCAGTGGGTGAAAGCAGCCGCAATTTTCCCAAGGACATTTAAGCCTCTAAAAATAGCTGTATTGAAAGAAATACCAATGGGATGATCTGGATAGGTTTGTTTAATTAAATCAAAAGCTTGATCATGCGATTGTCCTATTATTTTTATGACCCGATTAGCTAGGAAAAAGTTTTTTTTGAATGGAGGAAAATCAGCTAAAATATATCCATTCATAACAAACACATTGGGCTCATTGAAGGTATTCCAATTACTTACATAAGGACCAAAACATTTGATACATTGTTCAACATAATTTAAGAATAGGGGTATATTTTTTTTATTTGCAAATCCACCCTTTTCTTCAAACCAATTTGGATGATTAAAGTGGTGAAGTACAAAGAGTATTTGAACATCCTTTTCATTAAGCGCACTGAAAAAAGTTTGATATTCTTCAACCACCTTAACATCAAATATAGCATTAGGACTTTTTTGAAGTCTCGCCCAGTCCACGCCACAGCGGTACATGGATCCTAATCGCGCAATGTATGCTACATCTTCAGCCCGATGTTGCTCATGTGCAATAGTTTGATCTAAAACACTTCCATCTAAAGCTGGTACTCCTTTCCAAATGTGGTCTGAAGCAGTTTCTATTTGGGCAGCAGCTGTACTAGTGCCCCAAATGAAGTTATCTGGGAATTTCAGGCTATTTTTCATACTCATGTATTCAAATATAAGAGGCCTGATTTAGTCAAATCTGAATGAAGGGTAAGTTCAAATCCAGCAAGCTGGAGTGCTTCTAAATTTTTTTCTAAGAAATCGGGCTCAATAATTAAACCAGCTAATTCAATTTCTTGAACACCTTGTTCCTTAAGTTTAGTAATCCATTCCTCGTCAGGCCAATAATATGCTGGATTTTTTTCAGCCTCTTGACCTCTGATTATTACTTGATCCTGAGCCCTTAATTTGAATGCAGGATGAACTTGGGCGCCCCAGGTACCTTGAAGACAATAAAAGGGGAATAACACAACTTCCTCACCGTTTAATGTTATTTGCTGTCCTGGATATCTCCAAGGATGATTACTAGCGAATCGTATATGTTGAGCTGGATAGGAGGCATGAAAATAGTATGTTTTTGTTGATTCCTCCTGTTTGCGTGCCAGTGGTTCAAGGATCGTTTGGCTATCCTGTACTTCCAGCATACCATGTTGAAAGTGGTCTTCTTGGATATTGATAAGAAAAAGAACCTTACTCATATAATTGCACTCGTGCTAGGTTATTGGAAAAATCATTTACATCAATATACCCCGGTTCGATGACAATCTGGCCTTGGTGATTTACAAATCCTATTCCACTAAACAAAGCTACTCGAGCTAATCCATCAGCATAAGACCAAACTAGACCATATTCAAAAGGACTCAATGGTTGGCCATCTTGATCAAATATGGCCCAATAATCGTCCTTCATGCAGGCTGTTTTGCCTTCTTTAATAGGCAGAATAGTACCCATTTCTGTTGGTATCAAGGTACTTCCATTTTCATTAATCATTCCAAAGTATCCATCTTGAAAGATGAAAAAACGATCTGGACCAGCTACCATGATATCTGGATATTGAGCCTTGAGTATAATCTCGTTATCTTCATTGATAATGCCCATTAATCCATTTGATTTAAAGGGGGCATATCCATTAGAAAAAGAGTAGGCTTTATCGTGTTGGCTTTGAAAAACGATTTGTCCTGATCGATTGATATAACTTTGTTTTTGATCCAGTTCAACCAAAATTAAGGCTTCATCGATGGGACCAATTTTATCATATTTGGCCTCGAGTACCCAGGCTAATGTTTCGTCAATCAATCCAAATTTCCCTTTGATTTGTACTTTTGCTAAACCATCTTTGAATTGGTATGCTTCCGTATAAGCGGGTACGTCTAGTTCTTTTCCTTCCAGATTGATATAGGTCCAATTATTATTAACCCTTACTGCTGCTAATCCGTCTGAGAAAGATTTTGCTTCATCGTATATGGCTTCAGTAATGTCTTGTCCATCTTGGTTTATAAATCTATATTTTTCTCCATATGCTTTCACTACGGCTAAGCCATTGGAGAAGTCATATGCTTCTTGGTATTGAGCAGGGATGACTAAATCTCCTGTCGTATCTAAATATCCCCAGCTATCTTTTAGCCTCACTAAGGCTCTTCTTTCTACAAAGTTTTTGCATTCATCGAATTTAGCTTTAATGGTAAGCTGTCCTTTTTTGTTGATATATCCCCATTTAAAATCTGAAACTTCTAAATCTCCTCTTTGTTGTTCAATTTTAGATTGATCTTGAGGGGATAGATCTTGAGTGGCGTTCGGCTCTTTTTGGCACGAAAAAAATAGAAGTGGTAATACTATAAGGAGCCATTTTTGCATGGACAGAAGTTTAGGATTAAAAATATTTTTTAAAGAATTTATTAAGCCAACTTTTATCGCTAAGATTTCTTTCCTCTATAAGCTTTTGGAACTCATCTCTTAAATCAATGAATTGAAATAATTGCTTGATAAATTTTACTGCTAACTGCTGGTCAACGTTCGTTGAAAATAACTGCTCTAAGAATTTGGCTTCTTCTGCTGATTCTTGCAGTTTTTGAATGCCTTTATTGATGATATAATCATGATCGAAGGCAAGGCTAGGAAGTTCATCTAATGGAAACCAACGATAAGCTTTTGCATCATCGGCAGCTTTTAATTGATGGTCTTCTTTGGCTGTTAATGCCCAATAAGCAATAGTTATAGTTCGACCTCTAGGATCTCTATCTGGTTTCCCGAATACCCCTAATTCACGCAAGTTTTGAATATTCATACCGGTTTCTTCTTGCAATTCTCTTTTAGCAGCAGGTAACAAATCTTCATCCATATCAATGAATCCTCCAGGTATGGCCCAGTCGTCCTTGAAGGGTTCATGTGCCCTTTGGATTAAAAGTATTTCGAATCCTGTTTTAGGATCAAAATTGAAAATTAAGGTATCGACAGTTACTGCGGGTCTCGGATATTCGTAGCTGTATGGCATATTTAGATTTGTTTTCCTTTCATGGCTTTGGATATATTATGATCCATGGCTCTCTCTGCTAATGGTCTAGAAAAATTATTTAGCTTTTCCATTGCAGCGTTGATCTCATCTTTATCAGTGCCTGCTACTGCAGCTTTCAAGGCTTGGATATAATTATTTAAATTCTGGAGTTCTTCAGCAGAGAATAATCCCTCATTTTGAATAATAAACTTATCTGAAGCTAAAAGTACAGCTTGAGCTTCATTTCTTGCTTCTAATAATACACGCTGAGCCATATCCGCTTCTGCATTTTTCATGGACTCTAGAAGCATTAAGGCCATTTCTTCTTCTGTTATACCGTAAGAAGGCTTGATTCTTATTTCAGTAGCTTGGCCACTCCTCAATTCGCTTGCTTTAACTCTCAATATTCCATCTGCATCCAATAAGAACTGAATTTCAATTTTTGGAATGCCTGCAGGCATAGGAGGTATATCTGATAGGATGAATTCTCCCAATTTCCTATTGTCTATAACTAAGTCTCTTTCGCCTTGATAAACAGCAACTTTTAGATTTTTTTGTCCATCAATGGAGGTCGTATAATTTCGGCCTACACTAGAAGGGATTTTTGAGTTTCTAGGAAGAATAACATCCATTAGACCACCAGCCGTTTCTATTCCTAGTGAAAGAGGGGTGATATCAAGTAGCAGCATATCTTTATTATTACCTGCTAGTATATCTGCCTGGATTGCAGCGCCTAAGGCAACCACCTCATCTGGATTTAGCTTATCATTCGGAGCTTTACCAAAGAAATCTTGTAAAGCATTCTTCACTAAGGGTACTCGAGTTGATCCACCCACTAAAAGCACGTGGTCGACTTCTGTAAGTTTAATCTTAGCATCTTCTATTGCTGCAGCACAGCAATCAATGGTTTTTTGAATTAAATCCTGAATGAGAGATTCGAATTGATTTCTTTCTAAACTCAGTTTAATTTGACCCAATGTACTTTGGAAGCTGGTTTCAGTACTTAATATTTTCTTGGCAGACTCTGCTTCTAATCTAAGTGTTTGCATGAAGGAGGGCTCCTTAATCCGGTCAGTCAAGTCATAAGTTTTTACCCAATAATCTAATATAGCTCGATCCAAGTCATCACCTCCTAAGTAGGTATCACCATTGGTAGACAAAACTTCGAAAATGCCATTTTCTATACGTAGAATAGAAACATCAAAGGTGCCACCCCCAAGGTCATAAACAGCTACGGTTTGACCATTATTATCATTGATATTTAAGCCATAAGCTAAGGCAGCTGCTGTGGGCTCATTTACGATACGCAATACGTCCAGACCAGCTAATTTGCCTGCATCTTTAGTGGCTTGTCTTTGAGCATCATTAAAATAAGCTGGTACGGTAATGACTGCCTTTGAAATAGAGTTGTTGAGTTCTCTTTCAATATTCTTTTTGAGTTGTTTAAGGATTTGAGCGGACAATTCAATTGGAGAGTAGTATTTACCTTTTACTTTAATTTTGACCAAACTTTCTTCGTCTTGGTCAATGATTTGGTAACCAAAATAAGATTGCTCAGTTCCAAGATCTTGATAAGATTTACCCATCAATCGTTTTACAGAATAAATAGTGTTTTGAGGGTCTGTGATCAGCTTAGTCCTTGCTTCTTCACCCACAATGATTTGTTCATCGGCTGCAAAATGTAATATAGATGGTGTAAGACTGTGCTTTCCAGCAGTGTTTTTTACCGTATAGGGAACACCTTCTTGGGCATAGGCAACCAGTGAATTAGTAGTACCTAAGTCTATACCTACGATAAGTTCCTTCTGTTCATCATCTTTGACTTGTCCAGAGGACAAGTTAATCCCAATTTTTGCCATAGTGTTCAAACTAATTTGAGTTGTAAAATTACATATATGGAATAATTTTTAGCCATGCACGGTTTAATATTATCGTCAAAAACAAAAAAAGCATCATTCCTTACAAGAGAAATGATGCTTTTTTTAGGACCATGTTGTACTATTTCTGTACTACAAAAGTTTTACTAATAGCGCCTTTTTCGTTAGATATAGTATAGGTGTAAAAACCATTCTCTAAGTGCTCAACAGAGAATTGGATTTCATTTCTACCTTGCACTGTGCTAAAGTTTTGATTCAGTAAAACAGCACCCAGCATATTCCTTACCTCCAATTGGTAATTATCAGCTTGAGTTAAGTCAGCTTCTATAGTTACTAAATCCGCGGCCGGATTTGGGAAAAGCTTTAACCCGCTGAAGTCTGATAAGATTTCTCTATTGTTTACATATTCAGAACAATTGGCAGCACCTTCTTCATTGACATAAATAGAGTATGTTCCAGGTGCTATATTGGCGTCTGGGAATGTGATTGGAATGGAGATCAATGATTGAAGTGTAGCTGATACTTCAATAGGGTGATCACCGATCAAACTTGGATCTGTTATTTTACCATAAATAGTGATACAACCAGCTACATCACCTGGTGTATACAAGCAATCTGGTTGATTACATTTATAGTTAAGTCCATCAGGTAAACCATCCACAGATTCTAACTTTATGGATATAACAGGGACTGTAGTTCCAAATATTTCTGCTGTTTCAGTAATCCTCAAATTCATTATAGTCTGAAAATCAGTGTTAATACAGGCTGTGTCAGGAATGCCTCCAGACATTGAATCTGCTACATAAGGTTTAGGATAAACACCAATAGTTGAATCTTGCCAAATCTCTGTATCAATAATACAGGTATCTATTTGGGCAAAAACTGCAGAACTTAAAGAAAAGATCAATGAGAGTAAAAAGAACTTTTTCATATTTTGTAATTTGAAGATTAAGGACAACATCAAAAGAGGCCCTATTTACTATTTTATATATTTATAAAAGTAGTGAATAGTCTTAATTGTTTAGTAATTCTGCATCACATTTAACTCAAATCTGTTCAAAATGAAGGATACCTGTCGAATTGCCCTTGCTATAGCTTTATTTTATTTATCTCCTTTACTACTTCAGGCACAACATAGAGTAGCAGGAGTAGTATCTGATCAATCGACAGGAGAAACCTTGATAGGTGCTACAGTCCAAGTTGGTGACAAAGGCGTGGTGACTGATTTAGATGGAAAGTATACCATTGAAGGATTAGAATCAGGTGTCTACACTATTAAGATTAATTTTATAGGTATGCGTGCCTTTGAAGTAGATATTGAGTTAGTGGGTGCTTCAGGTCAAATGACATTGGACATTGAATTGGAACCTGAACACATGCTATTGGATGAAGCAACCGTAACGTCTAGTAAATTTGAAAAACCACTCGGAGAGTTGACAGTCTCCCTAGATGTGGTCAAACCAAAGTTTATTGAGGAAAATAACGCTGGTGCTATTGATGAAATATTAGATCGAATACCAGGGGTTCAAATCATCGACGGACAAGCAAATATTCGTGGGGGGTCTGGCTTTAGTTATGGCGCTGGTTCAAGGGTGCTACTTTTAGTAGATGATATTCCTATCTTACAAGCGGATGCAGGATATCCGAATTGGAGAGATGTACCTATTGAGAATATTGAACAAGTTGAAATTGTAAAGGGGGCTTCCTCGGCCTTGTATGGTTCATCCGCTTTAAATGGAATAGTTAATATTCGAACAGGTTTCGCTAAGAGTGAACCTATTCTAAAGACTTCTCTTGCATATACTTCTTATCAAAATCCCGTTGATGAGTCTAAGGCTTGGTGGCAAGATACCACAGTTACACCGAGGAGGATAGTTGCTAATGTTTTGTATAAGCGAAAATTTGGCAAATTTGATCTGGTAGCTGGAGGCAACTATTTTGATTTAGTTTCCTTTAATGAACATACAGATGATAAGTTCGGGCGACTAAATTTTAATACCCGTTATCGCTTTACAGATTCGCTATACGTTGGACTTACTGGAAACTTTAACTTAGGTGAAAGTCACTCGTTTTTTTATTGGAAGAATGGTGAGGAAGGGGTTTATCAAGCCAATGAAGGTGCGATTTCGGCTACTAAGAAATTTCGCTTCAATATAGATCCATATGCAAGATGGATAGACAACAAGGGCAATAGGCATAAATTGAATACTAGGATTTATTCTGTTCGAAATGACAACTTAAATAATCAATCCAATCAATCGCTTTTATTGTACGGGGAGTATCAGTTTCAACAAAAGTATGAGGATATAGACCTTACTTTAACCTCTGGTTTAGTTGGTCTAGCTACTCAGGTACAAGCGGAACTGTATGGAGATACTACATATACTACCACAAATACTGCAGCCTACGTTCAGCTGGATAAAAAATTCTTTAATCGATTGACCATTGGTGCTGGATTAAGAGTAGAGCAAAACGTTTTAAGAAACCCAGGCTTTGTGTATGAGTATCCAGACTCTGTTTTTATAGAACCAAGTAATGAGAAAGAGGTAAAACCGGTACTTAGATTAGGTATGAATTACCAACTGGCTAACTATACCTATTTGAGGGCCTCTTGGGGTCAGGGATACAGGTATCCTACTATAGCTGAAAAGTACATTTTCACGGATATTGGAGGGGCAAATGTAATTCCTAATCCTGATTTAAATAGTGAGACAGGTTATTCTTATGAGGTAGGTTTAAAGCAGGGATTTAGAGTAGGCGCTTTTAATGGATTTGTAGATCTATCTAGTTTTTGGACTTCTTATCAAGATATGATGGAGTTTTCCATTACCAATCTACTTCCTCCAGCTTTTCAATCTATAAATGTTGGAGATGCTACCATTAATGGATTTGAAGCAAGTCTACAAGGTATTGGTTCTTTTGGAGAGATTGACCTTGGGCTTATGGCGGGATATACCTATATCGATCCACAGTTCGTTGAATTTGATACTACTATGGGCAGGATTATTGATCCTATTGCTGGTCAAGCTGTATTGAATTACTCTAATTCAACTGCTAATTATAACGTATTAAAATACAGATTTAGACACTCAGCTAAAGCCGATGTGCGTTTGGGTTGGAGAGCTTGGGATTTGGGACTGAATTATAATTATTTGAGTAGGATGGAGGCCATTGATTTCATTTTTGAATTCCTAATAGTACCAGGATTAACTGCTTATCGAATGGATAACCCTCAAGATATGCACTTATTGAATTTACGCCTGGGATATGCATTTACAGAGAATGGGAGAGTTTCATTGATTTGGAATAATGTTACTAATATAGAATATGGTATGCGTCCTGGCTTACTGGAAGCACCTACTAATATTTCTGCCCGTATTGATATGACTTTTTAATCCAACTATCGATGTTGAAACGACTAGGACTATTTGTTGTAAGCTTGTTTTGGTTTGGTTTTCTATTAGGTCAAACCTTTGGACCTAATACAGCAGTATCTTTGATTACTGTGGGGCCAGGATCAGATTTGTATTCTAAGTTTGGGCACTCTGCTATTCGATTAAATGATCCAGACCAGAACTTAGATATAGCTTATAATTATGGGACTTTTGATTTTAATACACCTAATTTTTATCCCAAATTTGTACAAGGGAAATTAGATTATATGCTGTCTGTTGATCCAACAAAACCCTTATTGAGGTATTATTTTCGAACGGGTAGGGAGGTCATTGAACAACAGCTCTTCCTCAGCCAAAGTGAAGTTCAGTACCTAGCTGATTTTTTAGCAGAAAATTATAAGCCAGAGAATCGAACCTACCAATACGACTTTTTTTATGATAATTGTGCGACTCGAATAAGAGATGTATTAGAGGACACTCGACCAAGCTTGCAATTTGAAGAGTATGAATCTAGCAAGAAAGTATACAGAGATTTACTGATAGAAAAATTGCAAGGTGACCCAATAATTCTTTTAGGGATAAATTTAATTCTAGGACCGGTAACAGATAGGGCAATAGATGTAAGAGGGGAGATGTTTTTACCCACTTATTTAATGAATAACCTAGAGTTGACCATACCTGGAGCGCCTGTCCTTGTTGGACCCAAAAATATCTTAGCTCCCGATAATTTTATAATAGAAGCTGCACCATTGTGGAAACAACCAGCTTTATACGTTTGGTTGATCCTGCTGATATTACTATTAGAGGGAAATAGCCAAGGGATTATTAGGGTATCCAAGTTGGTTTCTATAATATTAATCACATTTGTTTCACTTTGTTTTGGCTTATTCAGCTTTATGTGGCTTTTTACTGAGCATGCCACTACACATGGTAATCTTAATTTGCTTTGGGCTAATCCGATTTTTATTTACTTGCTATGGAAAGCTTTAAAACAACAAATTCCCAATCCAAGGCTAATACAAATAGGACAAGT
This sequence comes from Mesoflavibacter profundi, assembly GCA_964225135.1. Taxonomy (GTDB): domain Bacteria; phylum Bacteroidota; class Bacteroidia; order Chitinophagales; family Saprospiraceae; genus AM-2324. Next base: position 6,874 of record CAXQNQ010000154.1, on the reverse strand, counting down.
ATTACTTTTGTTAAGCTTAAGTGTATTAATTATTCTCCCAGAAATTCAAATACTTAGTGATAGAATGTGGTTAGAGGGACTCCAAATACCCAAACATCAACCTGTTCAAATGTTTCTACTTGGAATCTTAGGATTGATTAGTGTTCAAAGTTTGAAAGCTAACGGACAAAAGTAATCAATGTAGTTGCTCTTCAATTAGTATATGTTTAATTTTAATATATAATTCATTAAGTGCTAATTATATTTTATTGTTTTAGTGCTGAAATGAATAGTGCTATTACAAGTATTAAAACAAAACCATAATTTGGTCGTCATATATTCAAAAATCTGATTTATTGGACATGTGAATATATTATTGATTAAATTATTTGAAATTCGATTAGGAGAGACATCCTACAAACCAAAAAACACCACCTAAAGCTCAGCTCGCCTGTTCTGAATGATTATTTATTATAACATTCCAACAGCCAAATAATGCTTAGAGTTATTATCCTTTTAACAGCAGCTTTGCTATCCATCAACACACAAGCGCAGGAAATCATTACCTGTAGCCATGCTTGTCAATTTAATGGACCAGATAAACAAGGTAGAATTTATGCTTATGAATCTGATCGAGATGCTGAATTAGCGCTCAACAAGATTATGGAGTACACGGGTTTACCTACCAATTTTGAGTTGAAAGCTACCAATGTACCCAATGCGGCAGCGGCCCTTCAAGGAAACAAAAGATATATTTTTTATAATCAGTCTTTTATGCAAAGAATCAGTAAGAGTACTCGTTCTGACTGGACTGCATATTCAATTCTAGCACATGAAATTGGTCACCATTTATCTGGACATACGCTGAATGATGATCAGGATCGTCATGTAGTAGAATTACAGGCCGATGTATTTTCAGGTTATATACTTTATCAGATGGGGGCTAGTCAGGAAGAAGCATTATTGGCTTTAAATGAATTGGCAGATGATGAAGCAACATCGACTCATCCATCTAAATATGATAGAAAAACAGCTGTTATAGCAGGATGGAATAAGGCTAGAAGACATTTTTCTAAGGCACCAGTATTTAATCATACTGCAGATATTAATAGCAATTATTCCGCTGAGAATAATGCTCAAAGGCATTCAAACCATAGTCATACAACAGGAAATCAAACTAAACTAAGTTATGCACCTGTGGTTGAAGTGGAGCAAGTACAGGCCAATATTCATGAATTAGGTCAGACAGGCATGCGTATTAAAGTTAGGGTTGCTGCTGATCAACTGGAAAATGGTAGATATAAATGTGTAGCCTGGTTCTATGATAAATTAGGTAAAGAATTAACAGATACAAATGGTAAATATAAGAGTGGTAGTACCCAGGTCTCGGCTGGTTGTGATTTAGAGATAGATCAGTTGAATGCGGGAAATACAACTTGTGAAATATTTATACCGTACAATGAATTGCACCAAGGAGAGGGATTTAATGAATCGAACTTCAAAATTGGTTTGTTTAAAGTCAATGAGGATAATTCTTTTAAGCGGGTACATATTGAAAATCAATTAAATGCATTTGAGTATTTTAATGTAAATCAAAAATTAGATTACAATATTGAATATTCCCGAGTTGAACCACAGCGAATTAAAGCAGGAAAGTCTGGAATAGAGGTAGTGATTCAAACTCATGTGAATTTTATGGATTCGGATAAGTATATGATGGTTGTATGGTTTTACGATCAATATGGTGATCCCTTAGTTGATTTGAATAATCGATATGCTTCAAATGGTCAGGTTGTTACCTATGAATCATTTACATACACTGGAAATACTGAAATGGGCTTTCGATTATTTATTCCTTATGATGAGTTACATTTGAATGCTCCGTCACAAGAATTGAATTATAAAATTGGTATGTTTAGAAATACCGGAAACGATATGGAGCTGATCTCTAAAGAGAAAGAACTGAACGCTTTTACCTTATACAGATAGAAAACAGCTTTTAAGCTTTTTTATTTGATAAGTAAACCGCATGAGTAATCATGCGGTTTTTTTTATCTATTATCTATACTTATTATATAGTTTTGTATATATAATTAGTTAATTCGTATTTTTAATTTCCATCTTAAAGATTCAAAACTATAATGATGAATAAAATTCTATTTCTAGTTTCATTTTTTCCTACCTATTGTTTGGCTCAGTTGCCTTCCCAAACCGGATATACGGTTTATTATGCTGATTATTTTCAAGGGAAACCAACTGCTAATGGTGAGATATATGATGCTCAAGAATATACAGCTGCATCAAGGCAATTTGACTTTGGCAGTATTATCCGGGTAAATCGATTGGATGCGGAAGGAAATCCTACTGGTCAAAGTGTGATTGTTCGAGTAAATGATAGAGGTCCTTTTGCGGAAAATTGTCCAACATGTATTTTAGATTTGTCTTGGATTGCTGCAGATGATATCGGATTGACTTTAGACGGTAAATCAGCCGTTTTGATTGAGCAAGTAGGCTATTCAAAAACACCTATACATGGAAAAATCACAGGATATGATCATCGTGTTTATGCCTTGGATAAAGAGCATTCTATGATTAATAGTTACAGTGCAAGTGTTCAGGAATTTGAAGCAACTTCAAAATCTATTGAATCAAGGTCTTCTAATTATGAACTTGATGGCAAACAATTAAGATCTAAGGGGGTGGATAATGCACCTGGATTGGTGCAGGATGAAGATATACTCATTTTTGGTTATAATTCTCAAGCCGCCAATGTTAAGGGTATTAGGCTCAATGAAGAAATAAACTGGATTAGAGATAATATGGGTGGCTATGGTCTTCAGATTTCAAGCTTTACAGATCATTCTAATGCGATTAGATATTATGAAGATCTAAAACGACAAGGTATACGCGATATTGGTATTAAACTGGTAAGCGGTGACGACGGTAAAGATTATTATAAAATTATCAAAGGACACTATTTAACGCATGCTGAGGCAGATGCTGCTTTGTATAAACTTCAAAAAGAAACGAGATATAGAGGCTTTGTGTATCTACTTTCCCGTTAATTAATACCATAAAACGAAATAGTAAGCGTTGAAACGATAAAAGATATTAACTTTAAGCTAAACATAACTTTTAGTTATGTCCCTCTTGCCAAGAAAAGGTGTCTTCGGACACCTTTTTTAATTTTGGTTTTGATCCATCAATTCTAAGACTCTATTAATCGAAGTTTCCAGGTCCATATAGGTATTATCTATTAAATGGGCATCCTCAGCTTGTTTGAGCGGGCTATCTGCTCTGGTGGAATCTATGTGGTCTCGTTCTTGAAGATTACCAATGACTTCTGAAAGGGTAATCTCTATTCCTTTTTGTTTTAATTCTTCAAATCTTCTCTTAGCTCTAACTTCAGGTTCAGCTGTCAAAAATATTTTAAGCTCAGCATTTGGAAATACAACTGTACCAATATCTCTGCCATCAAGGATTACAGATTTTTGTTGACCCATAGCTTGCTGTTGTTCAACTAAAAATTTTCTAACAACCGACAGTTCTGCAACAGGACTAACTAAGTTGGAAACCTCCATGCTTCTTATTTCTTGCTCTACATTTTTACCATTTAAAAAGGTGGTATTTATGCCATCAATGGATTTAAAAGTGATTTGAATATTTTTTAACGCAGCCTCCACAGCTTCCTCATCCTTAAGATCAATTTGTTGCTGTAGAAAGAAATAAGTGCATGCTCTGTACATAGCTCCTGTATCTATGTAGGCATAGTTTAGTTTTTTAGCTATTGCTTTAGCCAAAGTACTTTTACCACAAGAAGACCAACCGTCGATAGCAATAATTATTCCTTTATTCAACATTTTGACTCGTTGTTAGATGCCTACAATTTTTTTAGATACCTATATGAGGTTTTTGCTTAAAATATGCGTTAAAAGTAAGCCATAGTTTACCGGCTCGAAGGTATTTAGATTTTGACTGTTTAAAAAGTTCGACCGCATTAAAATATTAAATTCTTTTATTTCCTCTGGTTTCGTAATGTTGAAATGTAATTTTTGCCATTGATTTAAAACATTTATAAATAGTCTAGATCTAGTATTTAATTCTGTTCTGTAGCTTTTTTGGAGTTTTGCAAGCATACCGAGAATTACCATTAATTCACTTCGTTCAGTTCGGTAGAGCATTTGGATAATCAACACTTGAATGTATTGTTGAATATGCAAATAGCCTTCCTTAAATTTTTGTTCAGCTTTTTGATTGGATAAGATCCAATTGGGCATAGATTGTGGTCTTTGGATTGGGCTTAGAATTTGGGTTTTGTATCTAAGAAAATCTAAAATTTTATAATAAATATGATGATTGGTAATTAAAGTGTAAGAATGAACATCATCTATACTAGTATGTATTTGATTGAAAATGGCGATAGCATTATCTAATAAGCCACTTTCTATCCAATAACCCACCTGCGCATGAACAATGTTTACTTTACTGGAGGAGTTAAGCGTTTTCATGCTCAATATAGTTGAATTCCACTGAGCCAACTGTTCATACTGCTCCGTTAAACAATAAAAGTTTGAAACAGCTGAAGCTGCTTGAAACTTAGTAATAGGTTTTTGATTGGTTTGATGGATGAAATTTTTTAAATAGAGTAAGTGTTCTTCAATGTCTAAAAGATAAGACGGCGTAATACATGCTCTAATACATTCATTTAGATGATGCATAAATTGAATGGAAGGGCTTAGTAAATTTAAATCGCCTTTAATGCTAGTTTCTGGAATGTCAGCCCGTTCAAAAGGGTGTTCTGGATATGTATCATTCAAGTATTGATTTAGAAAAGTATGATGATTCAAAATCTGTAATTCATTTCTTAAAGCATCTAGCACAGCTAGATGTTTCTCATTAATTTGGGCGAGTGCTTTGAAATTCTGATTTTCTACATAAATGTGCTGTTGTAAGGTGATGGCATGGAACAACAAGTCATTCCATTTTTCTTCAGATGCATGATTAAGTACTTGATTTAATAATTTTTGTGCACTGTACTTAGCTTTTAATTCAAAAAGAAGTTGGGCTAGCCACAAGCGTTTTTTTTGACTTAATTGCTGTGAAATGGAGGGAATTAATTTGAAGCTTTGGAGGTCAACTGTTAATAAGCTATTGAGCATTTTTTGAAAAAGCCTAGATTTTAACTTTCTATACTTAGATCCCGCCTGATCAATTCCATAGAGTATTCTAGATGCATCTTTATCCGATTTTATTCTCCCTTTTCTTAAACTGTGGTAAAAAATGCCATACTTATTATTGGCCTCAATGTCTTTTTGGAGGTCTAGGCTTTCGGCATATTTGATTTGTCTTCGATTTAATAAAGAAGATAATTCGTCAAGGTTTTTCATGGTATTGTACCTGGCTTATATGGTCAAAAGGGAAAAAGGGCAATAGAAGTTCCATAAAAAAAAGCTGCTCCTATAAGGAACAGCTTATTTCTTTGTGTCTGGTTAGTACTCATCCTCATTAAAGAGGAAATCGTCCTTTCTTGGATAATCGGGCCAGATATCTTCAATACCCTCATATACCTCACCTTCATCTTCCATTGCTTGAAGATTTTCAATAACCTCAATTGGTGCTCCAGAGCGTATTGAAAAATCAATCAATTCATCTCTAGTGGATGGCCAAGGAGCATCTTCCAAATGATAAGCTAGTTCTAATGTCCAATACATAAAATAGAAATTTTGACGTTTAGGTCTTTAAATTATGCATCACGCTAATGAGGCAAATGTAATTAACTTCCCTTTCGGTTGCAATAGTAAGTAAAATAATTGGATTAAATATTTAATAAAAGTGAAAATCTTTGTAATCCCATTAATTCATGAATACTACAATATTAATACAAAAAAAAAAGTTTATTAAAACGTGTTTTTTTATGTCATTAGCATATTTTAATTCCAAATCAACTGCAAAAAAGTACAAATATCTTTAAGTTTAGATGCTTTAATGAAAATCCATGCGTATTAATATTCCTTTTTGGTCGTTAACTTTTTTACTTCTTTTTTTTGCTTTAACAAGCTATTCCCAAAGCGAGGATGCAAATAAGTATAATTCAGAATATCAAAAGAATATTCAAAAAACCCACATCAATGGTATCTATATCCCTAAAGATATGGCTGATGCCTTTTCTGAGTTAAATCGCCTAATCTCACAAGACAATAAAGCCCTTTTTAAATCTGAAGATGAAATCGAGGCAAGTCGATCACTATTTTTTAGCCTAGGGCGATGGATTACTATCAAATGGCAGTTTTATGAGGGGTCAAGGTTTTCACATTACTTGAATCAAGTAGGCATAAAGCACCCAGATGACATGGTGTTTTTTACACTCATTTTATATCATAGACACTTGTCAAAGAAAGATTTGGATGTTAAAAATTTAGTGGAACAACTCAATAATAAAACCCTAATTCCTAGAAAGGAAAATGATTAAATTAACTTTCGATTTCTGAAAGAAATAAGAAATATACCTTTCAAAAATTTAAACTCTTTAATTCAATCTTGCATTTAATGCTTAGACTTTTTTATTATTGTGGCATCAAGTCATGTAATAACCAAATAGATTTATGGCAAAGCACCTTGTAATAGTGGAGTCACCAGCAAAAGCGGCGACCATTGAAAAAATACTTGGGAAAGAATACAAAGTGACTTCTTCATATGGACATATCAGAGATTTGCCTAAATCTGGGGATGCCATTGATATCGCTAATAATTTTAAGCCTAAATATGTAATCTCACCTGAAAAATCAAAGGTTGTACAAAACCTTAAAGCTGAGATGAAAAAGGTGGATGAAGTGCTTTTAGCAACGGATGAAGACCGTGAAGGAGAAGCTATTTCTTGGCATTTGTGTAAGGTGCT
>CAXQNQ010000153.1:0-4782 GCA_964225135.1 Mesoflavibacter profundi | reverse complement strand
TAAATGCTACTATTTCTCAACTAGAGGATGTGCGTAATTCCTATATTCGCACTACAGGTGAAAAGTTAATTGTAATCAATGGACTAGAGGACTACATTATTATTGATGAGTCGGATGTTTTATTGATTTACCCCAAAAACAAAGAACAAGAAATAAAATCGGTTAACACCCAGATAAAGAAACTGTTCGGCGACAAATTTTTGTAGGGTAGATATTCATACATGAAGCAAAAGGTCTTATTGGTATCCAACAGTGCCTGGAATATTAATAATTTCAGACTGAATCTTATACAACAGCTTAATCAAATTGATTATTCGGTTGCTGTTGCATGCCCAGATATTCACACCCTTAGCGATGACATTACGTCTTTGGGCAATGCTTTTTATGAAACGGGTAATTTTTCTTACAGGAGAAAAGATATTAACAATAGCTTCTTACTACTATGGAAGCTTGTAAGGGTTTTGCATGCATTTAAGCCGGATATAGTTATAAGCTACACCATAAAGCCAAATATTCTTATTGGGCTATTATCGTACTGTTTTGGCTTTAGATTTTATCCTGTTATTACTGGTTTAGGAACTAGTTTTACTCAACAGGGTTATTTACCCAAAAGTGTAAAAAACCTATATAAGCTTTCGTTTAAACGGGCTAATCAAGTAGTTTTTCAGAATAAGGATGATAAAAATTTATTTCTCTTTCTAGGTATTGTCCAAGCCTATCAATGCATACTTATACCGGGTTCGGGGGTTGATAGTCAATATTTTTGTCCCAAACAAGCTAGTTTTCCAGACCCACCAGTGTTCTTGTTTGTAGGTAGGCTGATTCGTTCTAAAGGTATCATGGAGTTTGCCAGAGCTTGTGCCACTTTTTTGAAAGAAAAAAAGGCAATTTTTCAGGTTTTGGGAGCTGAAATTAAAGGTCATCCAGATAGCTTGACTCCTGCAGAATTAGGTGAATTAAAGGGGTGTGAAGGGCTACAAATTTTGGGAGAGCATGCTGATGTTCGCCCTTTTATTGAATCTTGTACCGCCGTGGTTTTGCCTTCATACAGAGAAGGCTTGCCTAAGTCTATTTTGGAAGCTATGAGTATGGCAAAACCGGTTATTGTGAGTCAAGTTCCGGGTTGTACAATGGTATTTGAACAGCAGGAAAAACCAGGGTTAATGTTTAGCCCTAAAAGCACGACTGCTTTATTGGAGGCTTTGCATCAAGTTTCCAACACTAATACTTCTACTTTAGAGCAATTTGGACTAAATGGTCGAAAACTTATTTTGGACCACTTCAGCCAGGAGATTATTAATCGTACTTTTATTCAAATGCTATCTTCAAACCATGAATGAGCATCAATCCAAAAACCGACTGCAGTTTTTTGATGAGATGGCTGCTAATTATAAAGGGCGATTTTCTAATCAATTTCCTTTTCTGTTTTATTTCTACAATCAGCGATTGGCGGCAGCTTGCAGTGGTTTATCATTCCGCGAGGAAACTCGAGTATTAGACTATGGAGCTGGCACAGGATTCTTGTATGATTACTTATTAAGTGACGACTATTCCCTTTCAAACTATATCGGAATCGATATTTCGGCGGATATGCTTAATCAATCAAATATTCCAGTATATCAACGGGAGATAGGGGGTCTAGATCGACTAAAAAAGCAGCAAGTACAGGATTATATCTTTAGTTTAGGTGTGACTACCTATATGACTGAAGTGGAGTTAGTTGAGTTTTTAAGCATTGTGCGAGAGAAACTTCAGGAAGGTGGTAGGCTAATTATTAGTTTTACTAACAAGAATAGCCTAGATTTTAAGATTAGATCATTCTTTAAGAATATTATTCCCAGTTCTTGGGTTAAGAAGCAATCGATGGGGTATCCTTTTATTTTGGCTTACAATGTACAGCAGGTAGAGCAATTGCTATCCAAAGCGGGCATGCAAGTGGAGCGTGTAACCTACCTTAATCAAACGGTATTTCCGTTTAATAAAATAGCACCTCGTCTTGCTGTGTTTATTGCTCAACGATTTTTATCAAAATCTAGACGTCCTTTTTGGAGTTCTGACTTTTTGATTCATGCTTCAATACGTCCACAATAAGGGTTTTATAGTATACAGGGTTGGATTCTTTCAGACAGCTTTCAATTGTGTGTTCAGATGCCAATTGACCTTTATTGGTACGAATAAATTGAACCAGTTCTTTGGTGCTTGTTTGGGATGTTACATGAAAGCAAAATGGATAGTTTTTAAAGTATATAATAGATGGATCATCGGTATGTTGAGTAATATTGATGATAGGCAAACCGCTTGCTAAATAGTCTGCACATTTACTGGGTAATTGGAAGGAGGTCGTGTTATTTAGATTGATTAGGAAATCCGCTTCTTGAATTAGTTTTTGGCTGTTCGCGATATCTTGGTAAGGCTTCAATTCGGTTATTTTTCCAATTAAAGGATTGTTTTTGAATAGTTTAGTATCTGAGTGGTTCAGGTTTCCTGCAAGGGTGATTTGGAATTGGGTGTTGGGGGATCCGAGCACTAAATTTTCTAGGTGTTGAAGTAATACTTGAGCCCGCCTTATTTTAGGGTAGAAAGAACCCATAAATAATAAGTGGATTGATTCAGTGTTTTTACTCTTTATTACTCGTTGGCCAATTTGATTAAATGGACCCACAACTGCTAGTTTGTTTTCTGGAATTTGTAGTTCTGAAATATACTTTTCTTGAAGACCTAGATTAGTCACAATGTTTAAATCGGCGGTAATTAGTGCTTGTTTTTCCACTTGTTTGTTCTTGTTATTATAAAACCAAGTGTTGTTCATGGGATTATCTACTTGAAAGTTAAGTGGGTCTCCGATATCCGTAATCCATTGAAGACTAGGGTGGTTTCTTTTGAGCTTTAAGCCAGTTAGGATACTGGCAAAAGGAAGTGAAAAACTCAATACAGCATAGATGTTATATTTTTGGACAATTTCTTCAGCTTTTTCATAACTATCCTTTACCCAAGTAAAAGAATCATCCGGCCAATAAATGGATTTTAGTACTAGATGATTGATTTGTTTCAGTCTAGCCATCCAAGGGCTATTAGAGGCAGATCGATCTTGAGGATTATTTGCTGGCTCTGGTTGAAAGAACCGTTCCTTGGGGGCATTAAATCCTACGGGATAGATGGAAACGCGTTCTGATAATTGAGGTGGTTTTTGAGCTACCTTGGAACAGACGATGTGTATGTAGAAACCTGCTTCATCAAGTGTTTCAACTACTTTTAGCACCCTTCTAGACCTTGGATTTTCATAAGGAAAGAAATAAGGAGCAAGTATTAGCAGGTTTTTATTTGTCATACTTAGAAAACTTATTAAGTTGTAATTCCTGTTCCCTAATAAAACAATTATTTGCACATTAGCCAAAGTACATGGACATAGATCAAGCCATACAAGCACATTTTTCATTTATCAAACGCAGTATTGATGTCCATGGTGGCAAGGGCTCTTCCGCATATTTTTCACTCATTCATCATCCTATAAACGCTTGGTCTAAGCCTTATCCTGAAACAACTGGCTATTTAATTCCGACTTTGATACAGCTTGAACAACAAAATATGTTTCCAACTCAAAACTTAGTGGAATCTTGCGTACAATGGCTTGCTGAGGATGTACAATTAGCTAATGGCGGATTTCCGAGCTTGTATGCTGATAATAATCAAGCTAGTTTGTTTAATTCTGCACAGATTGCCTTAGGTTTTCTAGCTTACCGGAATTCGTTTGGGCAAAAGTATATGGACGCTGAAGAACGCTTAGTTAATTGGTTGAAGAAGGTTTTGGAATCTGAAGACCAATCCATTCACTACAAAGCGGGATTTATTCCAACGTATTATACACGAGTCGTTTGGCCTGTGCTGGCCTTGGCTAAAGGCCACGGGGATGAAAAATTGCGCAAATCGGCCTTTGTTCTTTTTGATAAACTTATGGAGCAGATGGGAAATCAAAGTTTTCCACTTTTATCAGGTTTTGAAGGGAATCAAGCCTTTTCCCATACCATAGCTTACACGGTCAGAGGATTATTAGAAAGCTTGAGTTATGCCTTTAACAAAGAGTATGAGGCAAGGCTTTTTGACTTAGTAGAGGGACAGCTTTTAGCCTTAAACCAGGCCAATGGCGTTATGGCTGGATCTTACGGTAAAAGTTGGAAAGGTGATTTCTCCTACAGGTGTTTAACTGGAGAGTGGCAGTGGGTAATTATTTTATTGAAGCTAGGGCTTCAATATCAAGAGGAGCGTTATCTCCAACATGGAAAACGCTTAATGGAAAACGCCCTTAAAGTACAGTCCTATCCCAAGGGTGCAATTTATGGGTCAAAACCTTTCTGGGGTAAATATATGCGCTTTAAAGCCCCTAATTGGGCTGCAAAATTTGCACTCGATGCCTTACTTTTGTACAAAACAATAGGCAATGATCAGAGGTAAATTGTATTTAATTCCTGTACCCATAGCTGAGGATGCTATCCATACTATTCCTGCACAAGTTCATCAATCCTTTGAATTGAAGTATTTCGTTGTGGAGCGCTTGAAAACAGCAAGAAGGATGCTGCGCGCTATGGGTTTTGAAGGTGATTTTGATCAATTGCAATTTCAAGAGCTAGACAAGCATGCGGAACACATCGATTATAAGGCCTTATTACAACCTGCATTGGATGGACATGATATGGGTCTAATGTCAGAGGCTGGTTGTCCTGCGGTTGCCGATCCAGGATCTGAGCTTGTGCGCGCCGCGCATGATTTAGGTATTCGGGTGGTTCC
>CAXQNQ010000152.1:0-6277 GCA_964225135.1 Mesoflavibacter profundi | reverse complement strand
AAATAGCGGGCGTAAAGTCCCGACTCTAGCCATTTTTCTCCTAAAACCAAGGCAAATAAATCTGGAGCAACGAAAAATAAAACACCAAATGGAATAAGGCCTATTAAGCAAAGCTTTTTCAGCGTACTATAAAAAATGGGACTGCAGTGACCATGTGCTTTTATCTGCTCACTAGCGCCTTGTCTATACACTTCTTCAAAGGCACGCCCTATGATGGCTATAGGTTTTCTAAGTAGGCCTACCATTTGCCCATACCATCCCGCTACTTGTCCCGAAAAAAAAGATTTTATTAAGATTGGAGGTAAGTCATTGGAGGATTTATTTAATAAGGTTGCTGGTACCATTGATTTTGGAAAATCACTATAGCTTTTCAGTAGCGATTGTCGATCTTGTTTGCTTTGATTTTTTTGGAGTAAAGACCAGTTTATGTGCCGAATCATATATAAAAGCTGTGCCAAGTACCCAATTATCAAAGAAAGGATCAAACCTAATGAGCCCAAAGCAACCAAACCCATACCTAATCTTGAAAAATTGGTTAAACTACTTAGTACAATCTTTCCTTTAGTCAATTTCCCAAAGGCTTTTGCTCTGTTCAATAAAAAACTAAATACTAAACCAGTTGCCAATAAAAAGGCGGCAACTGGAGCCAACCAAAGTATGTTGGATAGCTGGTTAATACCTAATAAATCCGAAATTGTACTTGGGAAAAGAACAATAAGTATAAAGACTGTAAGATTGGTGATGAAGCTTATTAAAATAGCAGCTTGTGCTAGACCTATAGCTTCCAGCTCTACTTTAGGATTCAATATGGCCATCTCATACTTTCCAGTACTTATTGATCCGAGTATAGAAACAATAGCTGCAAAAGCATAATACTCCCCAAAGGCCTCTACTTCGTAGATACGGGCAAGTATAGGTGCTAAAATAAAGGGAAGGAGCTGAGCAAAGAATGTCCCACTCAAAACCTTAGCAACATTTTTATTGAATTCATTTAATCGAATCATACCACGAAAATAAGAGCAAATTATATAACTTGGGGTATAACTTAATTAGATTTGTTAGAATATAAACTTTGAAAATGAAGAACATTTTTGATGATGTAGTCTTATTAATCGTTAGACTAGTGTTTGGAGGACTTATGTTACTGAACCACGGAATGGGTAAACTGAACAAATTAGTAGACTTCTTGAATGGTCAAGAAGTGGGATTCAGGTCTGTATTGGGTTTAGGTGAAATTCCTTCACTTTTTCTAGCTGTTTTTTCTGAAGTAGGCTGTGCAGCTATGTTAATTTTGGGCTTTCAAACCAAAAAAGCCTCTTGGCCATTGATTGCTACCATGTTTATCGCTGCTTTTGTTGTTCACGGTTCAGATCCATTGAAGAAAAAAGAAATGGCTTTACTTTATTTGACTGCATTTTTAGTGACTGCAGTTTTTGGAGGAGGTAAATATTCCCTAGATAGAGTTTGGTTCAAAAGAAGATAATTTATGTGGATGAAGTACTCCATTACAGGTTTATTAATCTGCAGTTTATTAGCCTGTAATGCTGAATATCAAAATAGTACTGCCAATTATGTGTCTATTTCAGGCAAGACTATGGGGACTATTTACAATATTGTGTTTAAAGACGTAGAAGGTCAAGTAAAAAAACACCAAGCTGCTATAGACTCCATTCTAGTTGCCTTTAATGAAGAAGTATCTACTTATATACCTACCTCTATTATTTCAAAAGTTAATCAGGATACTACTCTTCAAATTGAAATGGCTAGCTTATCTGAAGACGGGGGGACCAAAGTGGACAACTTTATTGCAAATATTGATTTAGCCGAGCAATTTTACGAGGATACGGATGGATATATGGATGCTACTCTAATGCCATTGGTTAATTATTGGGGCTTTGGTTATACGGAGAAGAAAGCTGTTGATCAGGTAGATAGTATGCAAATTGATGCCATGTTGCAACTAGTGGGTATGGATAAGGTAGAGTTTAAAGATGATATCATTTACAAGTCCAATCCGAATATTTCCTTTGATTTCTCCGCCTTTGCTAAAGGATATGGTGTGGATTTAATTGGGAAGTATTTTGAATCTCAGGGTGTGGTTGATTTTTTGGTGGAGATTGGTGGAGAAACACTGGGTAGGGGATTAAATAAAACGGCAGAACCTTGGAAAGTTGGCATTAATACACCCAAAGCAGATGCTAGTATTAATGATTTTCAAGTAATTGTTCAATTAGATGAGCTAGCCGTTGCAACCTCGGGGAATTACAGGATTTTTTATGAAAATGAAGTGGGTGATCGCTACGCACATATCATCAATCCTCGAACTGGATTCTCAGAAACTAGTAATTTACTGAGTGCATCGGTGTTTGCAGCAGATTGTGCTACTGCAGATGCTTATGCTACAGCTTTCATGGTCATGGGCTTGGAGGCTGCAATGGAAAAAGTAGAACAAGAGGAAGGTTTAGAAGCTTGTTTAATTTATATCAATGATAAAGAAGACTTAGAAGTGTTTTTTAGCAGTGGTATGGATGATATTAAATTAATAGACTAATCAACAACGTATCAAAAGTAATACCCAATGACAAAACTCAACCTAGACAAAGATTTATGTTTTTTTGATGTTGAATCGACTGGATTGAATATTCTAAGAGATAGAATCATTCAAATTGGTATAGTTAAACTCAAGGCAGATGGCTCTCCTGATGAAGAATTGAATATGCTGATTAATCCTGGAATGGTTTTTATCTCTCAAGAAGCCTATGAAGTGCACGGAATTTCGGCTAAGGACGTAGCTAACAAGCCTACCTTTGAACAAGCAGCTCAAGAAATCTACGATTTTATAGGAGATTCAGATTTGGGTGGTTATAACTCTAATCGTTTTGATGTGCCTATGCTTATGGAGGAATTTGCTCGAGTAGGGATAGATTTTGACATTGAAAACAGGCGTTTGATCGATGTTCAGCGGATTTTCTATAAGATGGAACCGAGGAACTTAACTGCAGCCCTGAAATTTTATTGTAATAAGGACATGGAAAATGCCCATGATGCATTGGCAGATGTGAAAGCAACTATTGATGTATTCAAGGGGCAAATTAACATGTATCAAGAACTTGATTACACAGATAAAGATGGGCAAGTGGTTGAAAAGCCCGTTCGAAATGATATGGAATCTATCTATCAGTTTACCAATGATTTGAGTTTAATAGATGTTACTAATCGGTTGAAATACAATTCAGAGGGAGAAATTGTGTTTAATTTTGGTAAGTATCAGAATCAAAGAGTGATTGATGTTATCACTAGAATTGATAAGAATTATTACAGATGGATTCTGGAAAAGGACTTCTCCGTTCAGGTGAAAAATACAATTAGAAAGATCAAAGCAGATTATGATCGGGAACAAGTTTAGTTGGTTAGTTGGCCTAATAGTGCTTTGTTGCATGGCTTGTGCTGAAAAAGAAGAGGGTTGCTTAGATATTTATGCGACCAACTTTGATTTTGATGCTGATTTAGCTTGTGTAGATTGCTGCACCTATCCAGTTTTTGAGTTGAAGGTTTCCCATTATTGGGATAGCCTGACCCCATTTGAATATGGAGATCCAATTTTTGAGCAATTAGATTCTTTAGATACTATACGCATTAACCAACTCGGTTTCTTTATTACTGATATTTATTTACACTCGGATACCGATTCATTGACCGTTGCATCTGTTTTTGAACTAGAAAATTTAAATGATAATATTTTTGAAGTTTCTGCTGGCCTACAATGGATTGATCAGAAAAGCTCCCAAGCCACGGGTCTAGGGCCATTTCCACATAGTGGTAATGTCATTACAGGCGTTTCTTTTTTTATTGGGTTTGATCCTGCATATGGTTCTATTGATCCTTTGGGATTGCCTGAGGGACATCCCGCTGGAATTAGTTCAGATAGTTTGAATTGGTCTTCTACTTTTGGATTTTTGGATGCCCGCTTTAATTTTTCAAGGCAAGGTATGTTTGCGGCCGATAGTATTGATGTGCCACTGCAGTTCGAAGCTTATGTCTATGAATCATTTAACGAAGTACAAGAGCTTGAGGTTGGAAACGATGTTCAATTAGATTTACGGCTTTATTACAAAGATTTGATAGAATCTTGTGATCTTATGAACGCCAGTATTGAACAAATACGCGATTGTTTGATTAATAATTTTGCAGGAGCTATACAATTTGATAGTTTTTAAAAAAAATGCAATGCATAAAATAGCAGTGATTTCGATGTTATCCCTTATTATAGGATTCACAGCATGTTCACCTGATGAGAGTGTTCAAACGGGTGAGGCGCAACTTAGTTTTAAATTAGAATTTGGCGGCAACCCATTGGTTGTCGATGCGCCTTATGATTATCAATCCAATTCGGTCCGTTTTTCCGAGTTTAATTTTATTTATTCCAATCTTAAGTTCTTGAGAGCGGATGGATCTTCTGTGGACTTAGAAGAAGTAGGTTATTTAGATTTTGGAGATACCAATACTGAAGGGGCTGCTGTAAATGGATTGAACAAGTCTTATGTAGATTTGCCAATTGGCAGCTATACTGGTATTTCATTTACTTATGGATTAGATGAAAGTTATCTGGATAAAACGCCAGCAGATTTTTCAACGGATAATGTATTATCCAATGCTGGATTGTATTGGGTAGCCTGGGGCAATTACATCATATGTAAATTAGAAGCTCGATTTGAGTCGAATGGTGATGGACTTTATGATGATGCTTCTTTCCAATATCATTTAGGAGGTGATGCAGCTTTTAGAACCGTAACTATTGATAAGGAATTCGATCTGATTACCGATGGAACAACTTCTATTGATTTAGTACTAGACTTAAGAAAGATCTTGTTAATTGATAACGAATTAATTGATCCTTTCGAATTCAATAATACTCATACGAGTGATATGGAGTGGTTGATTTCTGATTTATTAGATAATGTTCAAACAGAATTTGTTGCAGAATGATGAAGCGAGTCTTGATTGGTTTAGGAATATTTATAGCGGCTTGTTCGCCCGATGAAGTAGCTGTGATTGATGGTGATTTGACGAATATACCATACCAACCGGTCGATTATGTAATTCCACAACCCGCAGGTTTTCCAAGTATGGCTCAACCATCGGATAATATAGCTACCGAGGCAGGCGTAGAACTTGGCCATTTCTTGTTTTTTGATCCAATATTATCCAGAGATAGTACACAATCTTGCTCGAGTTGTCATTTACCGGAATTAGGTTTTACAGACGGGAAAAAAGTAAGTACTGGAATAACTGGAGCTCAAGGTTTTCGTAGTTCAATGTCCTTGGTAAATATAGGTTTTGTTAATAATGGTTTGTTTTGGGATGGTAGATCACCTCACTTGGAAGCACAAGCTTTTTTACCTATTGAAGATCCAACAGAAATGGATAATACTTGGGCAGCAGTGGAAGAGTCTTTAAGGAATCATCCAACTTATCCTGAAATGTTTAGAAAAGCATTTGGTATTAACGATAAAAGTGAAATTACAAGTGATTTAGCAACTAAAGCCATAGCTCAATATGAACGCTCTTTAGTTAGTGCTAATTCAAAATATGACGAAGTGTTGGCTTCTGGAGATTTCGGCGTTTTTTCGGATGAAGAACTAGATGGTTATTTCATGTTTTTTGATATTGAGGGGAGTGGTTTGCCTGACGCACAATGCTTTCATTGTCATTCTGGAGCCTACATGAGTGTCAATGATTTCTTTAACAATGGATTAGATGCATTAGGAGATTTAACGAATGTGACAGATATAGGATTAGGCGATGTAACGGGGGTATTTACCGATCGAGGTAAGTTTAGAGCAACTACCCTGCGAAATATTGAGCTTACTGGTCCATATATGCATGATGGTAGAATCGAGACTCTAGAAGAAGTTGTTGATTTTTATAATGATAGTATTCATCCAGCCTTAAATTTGGATGTGAACCTATTTGAAGGTGTTGACCTAAACGCTAGCCAAAGAGAGAGTTTAGTGGCTTTCATGAAGACTTTGACGGATACCTCATACTTATCCAACCCACATTTTTTAAGTCCATTTAATTAAGTTATATATAATTTTAACTAGATTAGTTTCGTGTAATTGAATTTTTAACGCTCAATACACTGTTTAATTTAATAGGAATATTAGGGGTATAGTCTTTATTGGCTATGCCTTTTTCATTTTGAAAAGAAGTTCTGTTTGAATGCTTATTGTATTTAGATTTTAGGAGCTAAAAATCTATGTCATTTGTATACTAA
>CAXQNQ010000151.1:0-14172 GCA_964225135.1 Mesoflavibacter profundi | reverse complement strand
TAAGTATGAAGCTCAATTTGGTGAAATTGATGCGAATACAGGCGGTAATATGCCTCCATTCAATTTTAATATGCCTAAAGCTAAAGCATAATCAAAAAAGCCAAGTCTTCATCGACTTGGCTTTTTTTAGAATAGTCCTCCTGGCTCTACAGGTTTACTAATATTCAAGTGGTCATAAGCTTTTTGTGTTGCAACTCGACCTCTAGTTGTTCGCTGTATGAAACCCTCCATGATGAGGAAGGGCTCATGCACTTCTTCTATTGTCCCTGCTTCTTCACCAACAGCGGTTGCAATGGTTGAAATACCTACAGGACCTCCATTAAACTTATGAATAATAGCTTTCAATATTTTATTATCCATCTCATCTAAACCATAGCTATCAACGTTTAATGCAGTTAAACCTATCTGTGCGATTGATTTATCAATAGTTCCATCGCCTTTTATTTGGGCGAAGTCCCTTACTCTTCTTAAAAGTGCATTCGCAATACGAGGCGTTCCTCGACTACGCCCTGCAATTTCTTCTGCTCCTTCATCTTTAATCGGCACACCTAATATTCCAGCAGAACGGAAAATGATTTTTTTCAAAGTGGATCTATCGTAATAGTCCATGTGGCAGTTGATGCCAAATCGCGCTCGCATAGGAGCAGTTAGTAAGCCCATACGGGTTGTGGCACCAATCAAGGTAAAAGGATTAAGGGTAATTTGTATACTTCTTGCGGAGGGCCCATTATCGATTATTATATCAATCTTGAAATCCTCCATAGCAGAATATAAGTACTCTTCCACTACCGTATTCAATCGGTGTATTTCATCTATGAAAAGTACATCTCCTGGTTCTAGATTCGTTAATAAACCCGCTAGATCTCCGGGTTTCTCCAATACTGGTCCAGAAGTGGTTTTCATATCTGAACCTAATTCATTTGCAATAATATGTGATAATGTAGTCTTACCAAGTCCAGGAGGGCCGTGCAGTAGGACATGATCCAATGCCTCATCGCGTTGAACAGCCGCTTGGATGAATATTTCCAAATTGCTCACAATTTTAGGCTGTCCAGAGAAGTCAATTAGGCTTAAGGGCCTTAAGGCTTTATCTTCTCTTTTTTCCTCTGTATTCATTGAATCACCCTCAGGATCTAGGTGTGGATTGCGCATAGGTCAACTACTTGTTTTTTATAAAGGAAACACTTTTTAGCTTAAATGTATTAATGGGATAACTATTTCTGAAAAAATGTTGTTCCACTCAAGCAATGTTTTTAAGCAGTCAAAAAATGCCTTTTTGGGCCGAACTACCCAATTGATAATTAAACTTTAAAGCTTCTCCTTTAAAAATTATCACTTAAATGCCTACATTTGTGGCTTCTGTTAGAAAATATTATCGTCTTTATTAAGTGTAAAAATCAGTCATTAAAATGAGTGGAACTAAAATAACCATCGAAGGTGGAAAATTGAATGTACCTAACAACCCTATAATTCCTTTTATAGAAGGAGACGGAATTGGACCAGATATTTGGGCATCAGCTGTACGTGTGTTGGATGCTGCAGTTGAAAAAGCTTATCAAGGAGATCGCAAGATCGAATGGAAAGAAGTACTTGCAGGTCAAAAGGCATTTGATCAAACAGGTGAGTGGTTGCCACAAGCAACTTTGGATGTAATCGATGAATATTTAGTCGCTATTAAAGGACCTTTAACGACTCCAGTAGGAGGTGGTATTCGTTCTTCGAATGTTGCACTTAGACAAAAGCTTGATTTGTACGCTTGTGTTCGCCCTGTTACATACTTCCAAGGGGTGCCTTCTCCAGTTAAAAAGCCGGAATTAGTCGATATGGTTATTTTCCGTGAAAATACGGAGGATATTTATGCAGGTATCGAATACTTGAACGGTACAGCTGAAGTAGAAAAATTGAAAAAGTTTTTGATAGAAGAGCTTGGGGTTACTCAAATTCGTTTTCCAGAAACTGTATCACTTGGTGTTAAGCCTGTGTCGGTAGAAGGTACTGAACGTTTAGTAAGAGCCTCTATTCAATATGCAATAGATAATAATCTTCCTTCTGTTACTATAGTACACAAAGGAAATATCATGAAGTTTACCGAAGGTAAATTCAAAGAGTGGGGTTATGAGTTAGCAGAACGTGAATTTGGTGATCATGTATTTACATGGGCACAATATGATCGTATCGAAGCAGAATCTGGTAAAGATGCAGCTAACAAGGCACAAGACGAAGCCATGGCAGCAGGTAAGATCTTAATCAAAGATGCTATTGCTGATGCATTCCTTCAACAGATTTTGACTCGTCCAGCTGACTATTCAGTGATTGCAACTTTGAACTTAAATGGTGATTATGTTTCAGATGCATTAGCAGCTAATGTAGGTGGTATTGGTATCGCTCCAGGAGCAAATATCAATTATACAACTGGTAAGGCTATCTTTGAAGCTACACACGGTACGGCTCCTAAGTATGCAGGTCAAGATAAAGTGAATCCTTCTTCCGTTATCCTTTCAGGAGAAATGATGTTGAGGTATATGGGTTGGAAAGAAGCAGCTGATCTTGTAGTAAAAGGTGTAGAAGGAGCTATTTCTGCGAAGCAAGTTACCTATGATTTTGAGCGTTTGATGGATGGCGCTACGCTATTGAAATGTTCAGAATTCGGTACAGAGGTAATCAACAGAATGTAATTATTTCTTGTTAAAATAAAAGAGAGGGAGCTTTTAAGCTCCCTTTTTTAGTTTCATCATTAAACACCAATTTTATGAAGAGCTATTTACTACCCATTACCTTGTTGATTTTAATAACATCGAATGCTAGCGTAAACGCCCAAGGTGCTTTTGATGGATATTTGAAAGGACAAGGCCAGAGGGATTTAGTGCTTTCCTATACACATGAACATTACGATACCTATAAATTCGGTAATGAGGCAAGACTAGAGTCAAATACAACCTATACTGGATCATTTTTCTTAGCAAGTGGACTATCATCAGATCGTACGCTTGTCTTATCCGTTCCTTATATTTCTTTAAATGGGGAAGTAGAAGGTATTCAAGATGCCATATTGGGTATTAAAAAACAGGTCAGTTCAAAAAGTACAGATGATTGGACCGTACGTAAATTGGCAGCATTTGGTGTGTCGTTCCCCCTTTCTAATTATGCTACTGATGTTGCTACACCAATAGGTCAAAAAGCAGTTACCCTTCAATCAAGAGGTATTTTGCAAGCGGATCATCGGTCTGGTGCCTTTGTGATGGTACAACCTGGACTTGATTTTAGAATGTTTCCAGATTTTCAAGTAGGTGCAGCAGCTATTGGTCGAGTTGGATATGCAGGAGCAAGAATTTACTTCGATGTTTGGGCAGATTATTTTCACACTTTTGAACAAGGTGTAGATTTATCCATTGGTGCTGGCCAGGGTTCATCTTGGTTTAAAGCTGGATTTAATTTGTATACGCCTATAGCCAGAGGATTTGGATTGATTGCAGGTGGTGGCAAATTATTTTATGGTCGAAATATTGGACTTGCTTGGAATCTTCGCTGAGGCATAGTGTATAGTATAATAAAAAAGGGTAGTTAAAAAACTACCCTTTTTTTATACAAAATCAGAATCGTCGTATCTACGATCCATTTGTCTTAATTCTAGTTTTTCGTCTAGATCCTTCGAGGTAGATACCTTAGAACCTTGATTGCTTTTTTTCATTTTTCTTAGTTCTTTCTCTACTTCTTGTTGTTCCCATTCGTCACTGCCTTGTCCTGTACCGGGCATTCCAAATACAGAGAAAAAATGTGAGGCTAAACCTATACCCCAAAACAATGAAACGAAACGCCATCCTCCACGAGTAATGTACAAAAACACCAAATTGACGGCTAGATATACCATGAGGTGACCATAAAAGTCTTTCTTCTTTTTAACGCGTTTTTTTGCTTCTTTGATTTCTCTATCCGAATACATGTTTAAGGAGTAATTTTATTATTTGAATAATTGTCTGAGGCTATGTCCACTTGCACTAGCTAAACCAGTTAGTAATCCTGCAAAAAGACCTGTGATGAGTACTAACCCGAATCCACTAACACCAAATATATTTCCAACTCGATCGGCTAGAATCATATCATTTTGGTTGGCAAGTATTCCTGTACTTATCCCCCAGACTATAAACGAAATTAAGAAGCTGATTAGAAAACTGCTAAAAGTTTTCCCGTATGGTATGAAAAATCCGACCAATGCCGCAATTGGGCCTATATACCACCATATGGTGTATTGAGGAACAAAGAATAGCGTCAGGGCAATTAGTGTAATATGTAGTATGATTTTCATGCCTTAGGATTTTTTGAAGGTCAAGGTGGAATAATCAGTTTTAAAACGGTTATCATCCAAGCCTTTTAAGAATTGTAATTCAAAGTATTCTCCTGCAGCCCAAGCATCTAGATTAGAGTCGTATAGGGGAGATGCTGGATTTCCAGATTGGCCACCAGGATAAACACCATAGGCTTTTGGATAATCACCTAGCTCAACAATCATCCTCCAAGAGGGACCATGGCTGCCTCGAATGGCTTTTAAAGCATGCATATAACCACCAACTTCTAACCCATTTCTAGATAGTGCAGGAAGTTTGCTCAAGTGCTGTATATCTGTACTCCAGTAATAGCCCCAATTATAATGCTCCAAATTAATCTTATCTTTTAGTTCGGTATAGGTCTTTTCAAATGCCTGATTGATCAATTCATCAGCCGTTTCCTTTTCAGGAGTTTCCATAATATCAAAATATGGGTGGGTTGGTTGATCTTTAATCAGCGCAATCGTATTCCATGATGCTGGTTTATTTACTGCGTAATCTTGTTGTAATGTTTCAATTTCATCCCAACATAATTGGTATAGATTGCCCCACCATTTTGAAAAAATAACTGGTGCAATATCTTCCTTAGTATAATATCCATTCCAATTTTGAAGATGTTCAATCATCCCTTTCTGGGCACTGTTAAAGTCTGCTTGGTTTAAACGATCTAATAAGGTAGGTAACAAGTCTTGTGCTATTAATGACTCCTCATCATTTTGCAACTGCTTCATATCTTCCACAGTAATATTATCCATAGCTGCAAGTTTTTGATTCAAAATCCTACCTCTGTAGTGATCAAAAAATCCATTATAGTAAAATGGATAATTAGGTCCAGTGGATCGCTGATTCGCTGAACATACAAATGCCTGCTCTGGATTATAAGCATGCGGTAAACTATCAAAAGGAATAAATCCTTTCCAAAGATTATCCGCTGTAAGCGATTTGTGAATAAAACGCCCTTGACCAGCTTCTTTTAGTGGGAATTTGCCTGTTACAGTAAGTGCAATATCTCCATGTTTATCTGCAAAAACGATATTCTGAGCTGGGATAGAATAACTCCTAAGCGCCGCTCGATAGTCTTCGTAGTTCTTTGCCTTACAAAGATCTAAGAAAGTGGACAATTCAAAGGTTTGGGGCATTTCATTGACTAACCATCGCATAATTAAATCTTGGTCACCAGCATGATCGCTTTCAAACATGACCGGACCAATTTCTGTTATTTTCAAGGTCTGAATAAATGGATCTTGACCAGCGATCCAGATGGTATCCTGAACGCTTTCTACTTGTTTGATTTCATCTAAATACTGGTAGGTTGTTTTAGCCTCATCCAACCAATTGATTTCATAAAAATCTGTTACATCATGGGATACATTGGTTACTCCCCAAGCTATATCTTCATTAAATCCAATAATAACGCCAGGTATACCTGGAAGCGTAACACCGTAAACATTGACTTCAGGGGTGTGAATTTGAATTTCATACCAAACAGAAGGTAAAGTCATGCCAAGGTGGGGATCATTACATAAAATAGGATTTCCCGATTTCGTTTTGCTTCCTGATACCGCCCAATTATTAGATCCATTAGAAGGATTGGGTTTTTCATAAGCTTGGTAGCTATAGGTATCTTCTTCGTCTAGTATAGGTAATGGTGTTTCATAGAAGGTTTGATTCGAATCAGCTATGATTGGAGATTGATTGGGATCAAATTCAGGATAGAGGGTTTGAAATAATTCAGGACCTAGTATGGCAAGTAAATTGGTAGACTCGAGATCTTCTTCGCGTCCACATAATCTTTGAGCCATTTTTGTTACGATCAAAGTACTATGCAGTTGTTCAAATTCTACCGGACTATGATTGAATAATTTATATTCAAAAGGGAAGTCTTTAGGATCTAATTGGTTAATGTAAGCATTAACGCCTTTTGCGTATTGTTCTAAATAGGACTTAGATTCTTCGGAAGCCAGCTCGTGCCACTTTACAAGTCTTTTTTTTGCATAATGTAAGTTGCCTAAACGTCTATTGTGTGTATCTGAGGCCAACGCTCTTTCGCCAAATACTTCCGCTAGTTTCCCTGCTGCGGATCTTTGGGTGATTTCCATTTGCCACAGCCTATCTTTTGCAGTGATAAATCCTTGTACAAATAACGCATCGGACATATTTTGAGCAAAAATGTGTGGTACACCTCTTTCATCCGTTTTAACTTGGACTTCAGCTGAAAGATTATCAAAATTGAATACGGCTCCTGACTCAATGGATTCTTGTGTGTTAGCCCAAAATCCTTCAAAGGGATTAAAGAATTGCCCTAAAGCCGGAAGGGTATTGCCTCCAATAGTAAGCGGTTTGCTACAAAGTACAAATAGGCCAAAGGTAAGCGCTGTAAGGATTGTGGATTTTATATATTTCATGTATTGTGTTTGAATTAGAGCATTAATCCAGCTTCTTGACGAATAGCAGTTAGTGCTGCTTGTACGGCACTATTTTCAAGGTTGCCATAGACATTTATTAAAGCGGAAGCTAATTGCTCTGAATCAGATTTTGGATCTACTTTTTCTGAAACGGAATTTATGAGCTCTATAGTCTCTATTCTCGCCAGTTTTAAAATTTCCCAAAGTTGATCGGATACATATATTTGTTGAGAAATATTATGTTCAAATTCTTGTTGAACGGCCAAGAGGAGACTTACTCGAAGAGCTGCCGAACTAGCGCCTTGGGTTTTAATTCGCAAGACTAAATTGGGGATGCTTATTCGCTCACATAAAAGGGATAAGCGTTCATACGATTGTAATTTAATTGGTGTGGTGGTGTTCTTTCTATCCTTTTTGAATTCCAATAATTGTATTTGATATTGTTTGTCCAAATAAGTTTTCATTATAAAATAAACAGTTAAGAAAACAATAAGAGCAGGTATGGTAAGTTTTACTATCTCTAAAAAGGTGTCCATCGGAAAGTTTAATTAATGACTTAATGATTGTGATTGTCAGTTTTTAGAAAACTTTGAAAGTAGTCCATTTGTTTTAGACTATATATAAGTATACATATTCAAAGAAAACACTATTTTTGTAAAAAATTAATTTGTTATGAGTGAAATTAAGCAAATGGCGCCTATTACCTTAAGTTCAGGAGCTGTAGAAGCATTCAAACGAATCAGAGAAGAGCAGGATATTCCAGATTCACATGGTATTAGAGTAGGTGTAAAAGGGGGAGGTTGTTCTGGCTACACTTATATATTAGGTTTTGATGAAGCAAAGGACAAGGATGATACCTACTTAGTGGAAGGGTTCAAAGTGCTCATTCAAAAAGCCCATGCTTTATATTTGATGGGGATGGAGATTGATTGGGAGGAAGGATTAAATAATCGAGGATTCACTTTTAACAATCCAAATGCAAAAGAGACCTGTGGTTGTGGAACCTCGTTCTCGGCGTAGGATTTATAAAAATATGCTTACATTGGGGCGCTTAACAACTGATAACAAATATTCCCCAATACAAAATTGTTCAACTTGACAACTGAAAAGGAAAAACAGGAAACTAGGTTAGTAATCATCCCTACTTATAATGAGTTGGAGAACATCGATAAGATGCTAACTAAAGTGCTAAGTCTAGATCCTTCCTTTGATGTATTGATTGTAGACGATGGCTCACCTGATGGTACTTCGGCCAGAGTAAAGTTGGCTAAAGTAGCTCATCCAACCAGAATTCACTTATTAGAACGTACAGGTAAACTTGGATTAGGTACGGCCTACATCACTGGTTTCAAGTGGGCACTTGATCAAGGCTACGATCACATTTTTGAAATGGATTGTGACTTTTCACACAATCCAGATGATCTGATTAGGTTAAATGAATCCTTGCAACAAGGAGCAGATGTAGCCGTTGGATCTAGATACACTAGGGGAGGAAGGTTAAAGAACTGGCCATTATTGAGGATATTGATTTCTTTTGGTGCGTCTGTGTATGTTCGATTGATAACCTTTATGCCTGTAAAAGATCCTACTGCAGGTTTTGTAGCCTACAAAAGAAAAGTTTTAGAACAAATTGATTTTGATAAAATTAAATTCATTGGTTACGCCTTCCAAATTGAAATGAAATTTGCAGCTTACCAGTTGGGCTTCAAAATCAAAGAGATACCTATTTTATTCGCAGACCGTGAAGAGGGTACATCCAAGATGTCAGGAGGAATTGTTAAAGAGGCTGTTTGGGGTGTTTTACAAATGCGTATTTGGTCATTTAGCAATCGATATTCTCAGTAAATAGCCAAAAAGTCAAAAAGTGGGTATTTTTTCCCATTTTTTACCACTAAATAAATTTTTGAGGTCTATGTACGTCAAAAACCTAGTAAATATTAGGGCTTTACCATTCCGGTAAAGCCCTTTTTTTTGTCTCGTAGCCGTCTAAAACCCTATCCTATAGGGCTTAATGAGTGGAAATTTTAAAGTTTTTGTGGTGAAAAGTGGTAAAAAGTGGTAAAAAAACATAAATTTGAATGAAACCATATATCTCAGTGTAAATGAGACAGCTTTTAGGAGAATACGAATGTAAAATAGATACCAAGGGGAGGATGCGCATTCCTTCTGGTCTGCTCGGTCAATTCGAGGAGCGATCTATGTCATTTGTAATTAACCGTGGATTTGAAAACTGTCTTATGCTATATCCTGAAAAAGTTTGGGATAAAATCACAGAGGAAGTAAATGGATTGAACCAGTATGATAAACGGAACAGAGACTTTGTGAGATACTTCTACAGAGGGGCTCAAAAGTTGGAGTTGGATAGTGCGGATCGAGTTTTAGTTTCAAAAAGATTACTGGAGTATGCAGAGGTGGAGAAAGATGTTATTTTAGCGGCCGTAAATGACCGGATCGAATTATGGGCACGAGATAAGTATGATTCTATGCTTGACGAAGAGCCTATGGATTTCTCAGATTTGGCTCAAACGGTTTTAGGAAATAAACATCAAGGAGGTATTTAATGGAATATCATTTGCCAGTACTGGCGAAAGAATCGATAGATCAACTTTCCATCAAAAGTGATGGAAAATATGTAGATGCTACATTTGGAGGTGGAGGCCACAGTAGGTTGATAATGGAACAATTGGGTTCATCTGGTCAGCTATACTGTTTTGATCAAGATCCAGATGCAAGAAAAAATCTTTGGGAAGACGAGAGGCTGCATTTTTTTCCAGCCAATTTTCGATACCTAGAGCGTTTTCTTCGCTTAGAGGGAGTAGGGCAGGTCGATGGGATTTTGGCAGACTTGGGGGTTTCTTCTCATCAGTTCGATACAGCAGATCGGGGATTTTCTTTTCGATTTGATGCACAACTAGACATGAGAATGAGCCAACAAGGGGAGGTGACAGCAGCTACTATTCTGAATACTTATTCAGACATTGAATTGCAAAAGATGTTCAGTTCTTTCGGAGAGGTCCGGAATTCTAAAACCCTTGCTCAAGCAATTGTGGCAGCAAGACATTCAAGGCCTTTAGAATCCATCAAGGATCTCTCCGTAATTTTGGACGAAGTGGGCAGAGGCCCACGTAATAGATATTATGCACAAGTTTTTCAAGCCATCAGAATGGAGGTCAATGAAGAGGTTGCAGTCTTAGAGGATTTTCTAAAAGCTTGTGTGAAGGTGCTTAAACCAGGAGGTCGATTGGTGATTATTTCTTATCACAGTATTGAGGATCGCTTGGTCAAGAACCTAATGAAGACGGGAAATGTAGACGGGGAGATGGAGAAAGATTTTTATGGGAACATATATCGTCCCTTTAAACTAATTAGCAAGAAAGCAATCATCCCAGATGATGCCGAAATAAGAGAAAACCCCAGAGCACGATCAGCTAAAATGCGCATAGGCGAACGAAAGGCTGATTAGTACTGGTGAAATAGCAAGTGATGGCAAAATTTAACAAATTAGGTAATTACAACGTTTTGTGGGATCAAAGCGCTGCATGGGTTATCAAAAACCTAGTATTCGTCCTTTTCTTAGGACTCCTCGTTGTTATCTACATAGCCAATTATAAGTACGCTAAAAAAAGTATGCACCAAGTCAGAGTCTTGAAAGAAGAGGTCATGACCTTGGAGCGTATGCATAACTCTATAGAGTCTGACATAAGAGCACAATCTAGATATTCTGAGGTTTCTTCTAAAATCAAAGAAAAAGGATTGGGGGATTATGGAACACAACCTATAGTGGTAGAATAAATACAAAACTGAATGGCAACCTTTAAAAATGAAGTACTAGTTCGAGTTTACATCGTAGTGTTTGCGGTGGTACTCGTTGGTGTAGCGATTTTCGCGAAAGCCGTACGTATTTCTATGGTTGAAGGAAAGTTTTGGAGAGACAAAATAGAGAACCAGTATTTCCAGATGCGAAAGGTTGAGGCAGGGAGAGGAAATATCTTAGCTTCCAACGGTGGCTTACTA
Source organism: Mesoflavibacter profundi (assembly GCA_964225135.1). Taxonomy (GTDB): domain Bacteria; phylum Bacteroidota; class Bacteroidia; order Chitinophagales; family Saprospiraceae; genus AM-2324. The sequence goes on along the minus strand of CAXQNQ010000151.1, from coordinate 3,431 downwards.
GCGACTTCTTTACCGTACTTTGAATTAGCATTTGATCCTAATTCTTCAGGCATGACAGATGCTGATTTTGACTTGAATATAGATTCATTAGCTTATTGTCTAGCGACATATGTAGATCAATCTTTCACGCCAGAAGGTATGCGTGATTATTTGATTGAGATGCGAAATGCGAAGAAGCAATATATTCCTATCAAAAAAGAGGCGAACTACGAAGAATATGAGCAAATCAGCCAATTCCCATTATTTAGAATGGGGCAATTTAAGGGCGGATTTATAGCTATACCTAAATTTAAACGCAAGCATCCGTATGGTATGTTGGCTAGTCGTACTATTGGATACGACAGAAAATATTCTACGTCTATTGGCTTGGAAGGATATTATGAGGAGGTACTTGATGGAGAGCAAGGCGAACAATTGATGCGCAGGCTAACTAAAGATATCTGGATTCCTGTTAATAATTTCTCTAAGATTGATCCTACCGGTGGTCTTGATATCAAAACTACTTTGGATGTCGATATTCAAGATGTTGCAGAAGGAAGTTTATTGGCTGCACTTAAAGAGCACAATGCTGAATATGGTGTTGCTTTGGTTATGGATGTTAAGACTGGCGGTATTCGAGCAATTGCTAACCTAGGCCGAACCAAAAAAGGAAAAATTTGGGAAACCTATAATCACGCAGTAGGAACATCTACAGAACCAGGTTCTACATTCAAATTAGCCTCCATGATGGCTTTAATTGAAGATAAGAAAGTACAATTAGATGATTCCATTTATTTAGATAAAGGAAGAGCAACATTCTTTAACCAAGTAATGGTAGATGCTTCTAAACATGGCTTGGATTCTACGACAGTTAGACATGCTTTTGAAATATCCTCTAATGTTGCCATTGCCAAACTGGTTCAAGAACACTACGGTGATGAAGATGAAGCAGCTGAATTTATAGAAAGATTAAAACAATTTAATCTAGATCATAGAACAGGAGTCGAAATCAATGGAGAAGCAGATCCATATATTAAAGAGGCCTTTAGCACAGAGGATAATTGGTCTGGATTAAGTCTGCCATGGATGGCTCACGGATATGAACTTAAACTTACACCTTTGCAATTACTATCATTCTACAATACAGTAGCTAATGATGGTAGACAGATGAAACCATATTTAGTTAGTGAAACACAAAAGTTTGGGGAAACTGTAGAGCGTTTTCCTCCAAAAGTAGTTAAGAAGCAAATTGCTTCTAGAAAAACCATCCGCTTAGCCCAAGAACTTCTTGAAGGAGTAGTGCTAAATGGAACAGCCAAAAGGTATCAAACGAACCGTTATACATTTGCTGGAAAGACCGGTACGGCGCAAATAAATTATAAGCGATCAAATGGAAAAACAACAGTAGGAGGATATCAATCTTCTTTCGTAGGATATTTCCCTACGGAAGATCCTGTGTATTCTTGTATTGTAGTTATCTACAAACCAAAAAACGGAAGGTATTACGGTTCCGATGTCGCTTTGCCGGTCTTTCGCAGTATTGCAGATAAAATTTTTACACTCAAGCCTGATTTGTTTGAACGATTTGAAGAAGAAACTTGGGTACAATCTGCTAAAGCTACAAAAGGAAATATTGGGGCACAATCCGATTTTAAGTATCTATTTGATGCGATCGATGTGGATTATGAACCCAATAAATCTGCTGAATTTGTGGTGATCGATCAGGACAGTACAGAACAACTACAATTCTTGAACAAAAACATTCAAGTAGAGCAAGTTCCAAGTGTCGTTGGTATGGGATTAAGGGATGCCGTCTATGTACTTGAAAATTTAGGATTAAGAGTAGAAGTAAATGGTTCGGGCAAAGTAGTTAATCAGTCTATTCGGTCTGGAACTATGCTTAGAGGTCAAACAGTCGCATTAAGATTGAACTAAAGCGATGCAAGAATTAGGAAGCATACTTAATGCCATTAACCCACTTGAAGTAGTGGGGGACATAAATAAAGAAATAAGCAATCTGGATATTGATTCCAGGAAAGCAGCCAAAGGATCATTGTTTTTTGCCTGGGTAGGGACACAAACGGATGGTCACCAGTATATAGATGCTGCTATTGAACGGGGAGCAGTAGCTGTAGTTTGCGAAAGAATACCAGACGAGCCAAACGAGGCCGTTACATATTTGAAAGTTGAAAATAGTATGGCGATAGTTGGAGCAGTAGCTTCAGCTTGGTACCAGTATCCTTCTCGACAAATGAAGGTAGTAGGTGTTACGGGTACAAACGGAAAGACTTCCATCTGTACCTTATTATTTGATTTGTTCAAAAATCTAGGTTATAAAACAGGGCTATTGTCCACCGTTGAAAACAAGATTAATGATAGAATCATACCATCTACTCATACTACTCCAGACCCTGTAAGTATTCAGGCATTATTACATGAAATGGCCGAAAGCGGCTGTGACTATGTATTTATGGAGGTACGTTCACATGCTATCCACCAAAATAGGATAGGGGGAATAGAATTTACTGGAGGCGTATTCACCAACATTAGTAGAGATCACTTGGACTACCACAAGACCTTCAAGGAATACATATTGGCCAAAAAAGCCTTCTTCGATCAATTATCGAAAAATGCTTTTGCCCTGGTTAATATAGATGACAAGAATGGTCGGGTCATGGTTCAGAATTGTGCAGCATCTATCCAAGAATTTAGTTTGGAGCGCGTAGCAGCCTTTAGGGGCAAGGTTATTGCAAACACACTAGATGGTTTAGAGATGCAAATCAATGGAATGGATTTTCATAGTCCAATGGTAGGCGTCTACAACGGAAGTAATCTATTAGCTACTTATGCTACAGCCAAGTTGTTGGAGCAGGAAGCTACAGAGGTGTTGACCGTTTTAAGTGGATTAAAGGGAGCTAAGGGCAGATTTGAAGTGTATAAAGGAGCTGATGGTACAAAAGCAGTGGTAGATTATGCACATACACCAGATGCCTTGGAAAATGTACTTCAAGCTATCATCGATGCCAATGCTTCTAATGCGAAAGTTTGGACTGTGATTGGATGTGGTGGTGATAGAGATGTAGGCAAAAGACCTCAGATGGCTAAAATTGCTGCTGATTACTCCGGACAAGTCATACTAACATCGGATAATCCTAGATCAGAAGATCCAGAGGATATCATAAAAGATATGCTGAAAGGCGTACAAGCCGATCAAGTTAATCGAGTATTAGCAATTACAGATCGGGCTATGGCTATAAAAACAGCATTTCAGTTCTCAGCTGCGGGAGATATTATTCTTATTGCGGGAAAGGGACATGAGAACTACCAAGAAATAAAAGGGAAACGCATCCATTTTGATGATGCAGAAGAAATAGAAAAACATTTGAAAAACAATCATTAGCGAAACCTAACTTACAATGATCTACAACTTAGCCGAATGGCTAGAAACCAGT
>CAXQNQ010000150.1:0-7815 GCA_964225135.1 Mesoflavibacter profundi | reverse complement strand
CCTCTAAATTCTAGACTTCCTGCTGGATTCAAATAAATAGAATCCGCTACTGTGGCCATATAGTATCCATTTTGGCTAAAGTTGTCTGCATATGCAATAACAAATTTTCCAGATTCTTTGAAGGATTCTATAGAAGCTCTTAAGGAATTTGCAGATGCCATAGGTAAAGCTGAATTACCCGCTTTTAGATAGATTCCGTCGATATTGTCGTCTGTCTTTGCAGCTTCAATACATCTTTGAATATCACTGAGACCCAAAACTTTCTCGTCAGATAAAGAAAAAGGATCCATTTGAGTATTATTGGTTCTGTCAGGGATAATTCCCTCTGCATTAACAACCAAAATTGAATTATCAGAAATAACAGTTTTTTGTTCTCCCATACTGGCAAGAGATCCCAAGATTCCTATTCCTAGAAATGCAAATAAACCAAATGCAAACAAAGTGCCGAGCACGGAGGCCAATAAAAATTTAAAGAATTGTTTCATAGAATGAAATTACTATTGCTGTATCGTTTTATTTAAAGTCACAAAATTAGGATTAAAAAAGAAAACCAAGATTTTTTTCGATAAAACTTAGGTTTGAAAAGATTTAAATGCACTTATTAATGAATTTGGAAAAACCAACTAAAATAGATTAAGTTAAAATTGGACATTCTATTATTTTATTTTGTCAATCATTTATGTAGTAGAACTAAATAAGTTAGATTTAAGCAGTAGAATATAATTTTATTTCCGATTATGAAATCATTTCACTTAATAGTCTCATTTAGTTTATTTTTCTTTTTTCAACAACTTGCGTTCTCCCAGCCAATTACCGTTGTAGACGGAAATACAAACCCTTATACACCTGAAAATTTAATTACCAATGTTTTCTTGGGTGATGGTGTAATTGTTACTGATGTTCAATTCTTTGGTGATCCCTTATCCGTTGGTTATTTCTCGGATGCTTTACCCACCATAGGTGTAGATAGAGGTGTGGTAATGTCCTCAGGAAGAGTTTCATCTTTAAATGGAGGTATTGGGATTGATAATCCTGGAAGCACATTCGCTAGTTATAATGCGAATACAACGGTCGATGATAATGATCTAGATGATATCCTTGGTAATTTAAGTGAACGAGATGTTTGTAAATATATAATAAGCTTTATTCCTACCTCAGATACACTAGAATTCAAATATGTTTGGGCCTCTGAAGAGTATCCAGAATATGCATGTTCTAGTTTCAATGATGTATTTGGATTCTTTATTAGTGGACCAGGAATAAATGGACCCTATGAAAATAATGCTGAAAATATTGCATTAATTCCGGGGACTACAACTCCAGTTTCCATCAATAGTATACACCCCCAAAATGGTAGTGGTTGTCCGCCTGTTAATGAAGAATATTACATCGATAATAATGGCTCATCTGTACATCCTGTTTATGATGGATATACCCAAGTGTTTACCGCCAGAGCAGTTGTAACGCCATGTCAAGAGTACACCATAAAATTAGCTATTGCAGACGCGGGAGATGAAATTTTTGATTCAGGCGTTTTTTTAGAGGCAAAAAGTTTTGGAACGGGTACTGTGGATGTAACATTGAATACTATTTCATTGAACGGAGTAGTTACAGAATCTTGTGCTGATGCGGAAATCGTATTTTCATTAGAGCAAGCGCCAGAAGAAGATTATGTAGTTGATGTGAATATTTTTGGAACAGCAACAGATGGGGTAGATTATCCAAGTTTGCCTACAGATTTTATCATACCTGCTGGTTCAAATGAACTAGTTGTTCCTTTTACAGCTTTTGAAGATAATGTGATAGAAGGAGAAGAATTTATTGCATTTGAAGTACAAAGAGATCCATGTACCTTGGATACTTTCTACCTCTACATCAGGGATAATGAGCTTCCTCCTTTAGATCTAGGTCCAGACATTCAAATTTGTGCAATTGAGGGAGCAACTTTAATGGGTGAGTTGCCAATTACTTTACCTGACCCGCCATCCTTTACGAATAACCAAGATTTACTTATAGATCCGCCGAATACCATTATAACTTCTGAGATTAATGTGGCCGGTGTTTTACCTGTTGAATTAGGACCTGATGTCATTCAATCGGTTTGTATTAATGTGGACCATAATTGGTTGTCAGATTTAGATATCTATCTAGAAAGTCCGGGTGGACTTTTTATGGAACTAGTGACAGACGTTGGCTCGAATGGAGATGATTTTGTAGAGACTTGTTTTGTTCCTGGAGCTACTTTAGATATTGATTATATTGATCCTCCTGCTAATGGAGCACCCTATACAGGTTCGTTCAATCCAGAAGGGCTTTGGTCTGACTTGGGCTATGGTACAAATACAAATGGAACATGGACACTTATTATTATAGATGATGCTATTGGTTTTGAAGGCACCTTATTAGATTGGACGATTACATTCAATCCCGAATATGATATTTTCTACAGTTGGTCTCCAGCTGCAGGATTGGATTGCACCGATTGTCCAAATCCAGTAGCAAATCCAGATGTTACTACTGAATATTATCTTGAGGTTACAGATTCATACGGCTGTATGCGTTTTGATACCATTTTAGTCGAGGTTGTCCCTGCATTGGATGCACCAGATGTTACTTGTGTAGTTACTGCACCGAATTGCATTGAATTTAGCTGGAATAGCGTTTCAGGAGCTATCGGTTATTTAGTGAGTATAGACGGTGGACCTTTCCTAAGTCCTACTGGTACGTTGAGCCATGAAGTTTGTGGCCTAAATTTGAATACGGAAGTGAGTATTGAAGTGATTGGAGTTGATTTTAATTGTGGGGGGTATCCAGGCTTTTCGAGTTGTACTACGCCAAATTGTGATGGAGCTATACCAACTATTGAAGATATAGGTGGTATTCAATGTTTTGGAGATACAACAGGTTATATTGAAATAAGTGCGACAGGTACATTCCCGCCATTTGAATTCACCTTAAATGGGGAGACAAATACCACAGGAGATTTCTATGATTTAGAAGCGGGGATTTACACAATCGATATCATTGATGGAGTAAATTGTGTAGAGTCATATGATTTTGAGGTAACACAACCAGATTCATTGGTAGCGAGTATTCTTGAAATTAGTGGGGTGAATTGTTTTAACTCAACTGATGCTGAATTAGAAGGTGTTGTGACTGGTGGAACAGGAACATACACGTATACTTGGAGTACTGGTGTGCCAAATGGCTCCATGGTGACTGGAGTAGGAGCTGGTTTGTTAGGATTAGATGTGATTGATGACAATGGTTGTTCTGCAAGCGATGCTACCTTACTTGTTAATCCAGCACCATTAGTTACTGTTATTAAAAGTATTCCTAACGTATGTAATGGAGGTTCCACAGGCCGAGCAATTGTAACGGATGTTTTTGGTGGAACTGGCCCATATTCCTATTCTTGGGACGTAGTGGCTATAGATACTAATTTAATTGAAAATTTACCAGCTGGAGATTATATAGTTGAAACGAGCGATGCAAATAATTGTGTGGTTATAGATACCATTACTGTGGGAGAGCCAGATCCTACCTTGCTTGAATTCACCACAACAGATGTTTCTTGTAATGGAGGTGCAACTGGTTCTATTACAGTTGTTCCAAATCCATTTGATCCTTTCTTGCCATATCAATATGATTGGGATACTAATGTGACAAATAGTTCTGGTAATACAGCTAGTAATTTAGATGTTGGAACATATAGTGTAACAGTGACGGACATTTTTGGATGTTCCGTAGAAGGGTCTACCGAAGTCCAAACAGAGGAAGAAATGGTTACTCAATTTTCTATTGAGGATCCCGATTGTTGGAACAGCTCAGATGGCGTAATAACCGTGGAAGTTACCGGAGGGGTATATCCATATACCTATACCTGGTCTGATGGAGGTTCAGTCGATTCTACTCGTGTTGATTTATTAGGAGGAAATTATATCCTTACTATTACAGACGCCAGTCTTTGTGAGGTTATTGATACCATAGTATTATTTACTCCAGACTCCATAGCTATTGATTTGACAGCTATTAATCCTACTTGTTTTGGATTGACAGATGGAAGTATTATTAATTCTTCAACGGGAGGTACTGGTATACTTGCATTTGATTGGGGAGGGGGTGTGATATCATCAGATCTTTCTGATGTTGGAGCAGGAGACTATACGCTTGTTGTTAGTGATGAGAATGCTTGTCAAAATACGCAAAGTATTTCCTTGAGCGAGCCTGATTTACTAGTTGTAGATTTAGACAAAATAGATGATTCTTGTGATCAGATTCCCGATGGGGAGCTAACGGCTAATGTAGCAGGTGGAACTGAACCTTACAATTATTTCTGGGAGGGTTTAGCTGGAAATACTGATATGCAATCAGGACTATCAGCTGGAATATATATGGTAACGGTGATTGATGACAATGGTTGTGAAGTTATAGGCACGGATACCATTACTAGTCCAGAGTTATTGACAATAGACCTCACACTAGTTGATGTTACTTGTTTTGGCGGTATAGATGGATCTGCTGAGGTGGTTTTGCTTACGGGAACAGCGCCATTAGTTTATGAATGGTCAGATAATTCAGATTTACCTAGTTTATCTGGATTAAATCAAGGTTCTTATAGTGTTACAGTTACGGATGATAATGACTGTATTTTCGAAACTACATTTGATATAGATCAACCGGGTCAAATTAGTGCTGCTTTCAGTACTGAAAACCCAAGTTGTTTTGATACTACAGATGGTACAGCTGAAGCTACTAATGTATATTATGGCGGTGTGATTACAGATATCTCTGTTTTTAATTTTGATTGGTTGGGAACAGGGCAAACTGGGATCAATGCAGCTGATTTAGATGGGCAAACCTATTATGTAGAGATAACAGATGGAGTAGGTTGTACTGTTTTAGATTCGATTATATTGGTTTCTCCTGCTGAGATGATCACGAATTTCACGGAAGTAGAGCCAGTAAGTTGTTTAGACTTTGAAGATGCCATTGTAGAGGTAAATACTATTTTAGGAACGGGCCCTTACACCTATCAATGGGATACTGCTGCTAATAACCAGACAGGACCTATTGCCTCAAATTTAGGAGCAGGTTTGTATGCAGTAACGGTAATTGATGATAATGGTTGTGAGCAGGTTAATGAGGTAGAAGTAAGCGAACCTGATGGGTTTGCATATGAATATACGGCTGAGCCAGTTACATGTAATGGTGGGGCTGATGGAACAGCAACCTTATTTGTTACAGGTTCAAATGAGTCCTATACCTATGAATGGGGCAATCAAAATGGACAAGTAGGTACTAATCTTTCAGCAGGGATTTATGAAGTAACTATTACGGATATTGGTGGTTGTTCGTTTGTTGCAGAAGTAGAAATTGATCAACCAGAGGCTATCCTAGCAAATACCACTGGGGAAGATATAAGCTGTTTTAGTTTTGATGATGGAAGTATCCAGATTGATGCAGCAGGTGGGGTAGAACCGTATAGTTATCAAATTACGGGCTATGATGTACAAACGAATAATGTTTTTAGTCTATTGCCACCGGCATCCTATACAGTAAGTGTAATAGATGCTAATGGTTGTGTAGTTGATTTGGATCAGGTTGAAATCATAGAGCCTATTGCATTAGACATTGAGTTAGGTGAGGACTTATTCTTAGAAAATCAAACAGACTTTGAAATTATCCCAGCATTAGTATTTGAAACACCGATTGCATCTTATCAGTGGGAATTAATAGGGGATGGAGCTTTAGTAGATCCTTTAGCAGATTTTGCATCTATTGAAGGTATGGATGCACAAACAGCAGTATATGTAACGGTTGTTGATGAGAATGGATGTGTAGATACGGATGTAGTTCGAGTAATCATGCGGAGAGAATCCATAGTGCTCGTTCCTACAGGTTTTTCACCCAATGGAGATGGTAACAACGATATTTTATTTGCACATGGTTCGGATCATTTGAGAATTCTTTCACTCAGTATTTTTGATAGATGGGGAGAACTGTTGTTCCAAAAAGGAGGGGACTTCGCCTTAAACGATTCCGAATTACATTGGGATGGAACCTTTAATGGAACTGATATGCCAGCTGGATCTTACCTATGGGGCATTGAAATTTTGTATCCAGATGGCAAAGTGGAAGTTTTCGAAGGAAGTACATCATTAATTCGATAAAATTTATATGGATTTTAAACAAATTTGAATTACATTTGTATTAGTTGTAATTACAAATATTAAAAATCTAAATTTTATGAAAATTAAAACAGCATTTTCTTTTGTTTTATTAATGTCTGTTGGTTCTTTAGCATGGTCACAAAACCAAGAAATTAATACATTAGCTTCTCAGGTCGAATGGCAAGCTTACAAAGTAGGAGGTAAGCATTTTGGAACGATCAATATTAAGTCTGGTTCAGTTGATTTGAAAGATGGAAAGTTGGTAGGTGGAACCTTTGTTTTAGATATGCCGACTATCACTGTTACCGATCTTACAGGAAATGGAAAGTTAAGTCTTGAAGGACACTTGAAGTCAGCGGACTTTTTTGATGCTGAGAATCACACAGAATCTACTATGACTATTACTGATGTTGAGTATGATGGTAATGGCCGTTATGTTATTCAAGCTAAAGTTAGTATCAAAGGAATCGAGCAGAATATTACCTTCGATGCTACTGGGTACAACAACAAAGGAAAATTCTCTGCATCTGCTTCATTTAAATTAGATAGAAGTTTATTTGATGTGCGATATGGTTCAGAATCTTTCTTCGATAATTTAGGAGACAAAGCTATATATGACGACTTTGATATCAAAGTTGAAATTGAAACAAAATAAAAAAAAGCCTCGATGGTTAGTCGAGGCTTTTTTTATAAATTGATATAATTCATTCCCATTTTATAATCAGTTCTTCTCAATAGGGTTTTCAATGATTCATATTCTTTAGGCTCATCCCAAAATATACTCCCTTCAATATTAATTATAAGCACAGGAATATGATCGATGGATTTGAAAAAATTGAGATAGGATTTTTGGATATTCTCTAAGTATTGATCTTGAATATTTTGTTCAAAATCTCTTCCTCTGTGTTTGATATTCTTTTGAAGATCTGCTACTGATCTGTAAAGGTAAACGATCAAATCAGGTTCTGGGAAAGTGGAATTTAATACATTAAACAATCGAGTGAACAATCTATATTCTTCTTCATTTAAATTGTTCTTGGCAAATAAAAGGGTTTTAATGAAATAGTAGTCTGATACGGTGAACTCTGTGAATAGATCTCTTTGACTAAGTTCACTTTGCAGTTGTTTGTGTCTTTCTGTCATGAAAAATAATTCCACTGGTAGGGAGTATCTTTTAGGGTCTTCATAGAAAAAGGGTAAAAAGGGATTGTCTGTAAACTGTTCTAAAATAAGTTTACAATTGGAATCTTTTTGAATCATCTTGGATAGGGTGGTCTTGCCTGCTCCAATATTACCTTCTATGGCTATGAATTTATACGGAAACATAGTTTTTATTTTCAGATTCTCCGGACTTCTCCTTGGTCTTTACACAAATATAAAAGTTGTGAGATGCTTTGCTTAAAAATGGGGTGGATAAATTCTGGAGCAATTTCTTCTAAAGGCTGAAGTACAAATTTACGCTCAGCAATATAGGGGTGAGGTACAATGAGTTGTGGTGCTTGATCAATGATTTTATCTGAGATAAATAAAATGTCAATATCCATAGTTCGAGCCCCCCAATGCTCCGTTCTAGTTCTTCCAAGTTCTATTTCAATAGCTTGACATTGTTGCAAAATTTGTAAGGGTGTAAGTGATGTGTGAA
>CAXQNQ010000149.1:0-4342 GCA_964225135.1 Mesoflavibacter profundi | reverse complement strand
TGTTTGATGTTTGCTCATTAACAGCTTCTTGCTGCTCTTCCACTACATCCTCTGACTTATTCTTTTTTGCCATGATTTATTATCAATATTTCATTTAGCCACAAAGCTACAAATAACCTGCCAAACCGAAGTATTTGACAAATTGTCAGTCTTTTATTGACCCTTCTAAAAAGCTATTGAGCTCAGTTATGGAGGGATTATAAAATAAAATATTCCCATCTGGCCCTATAAGGAATTTCTGAGGCACCTCATTGATGCGCCATTCATCAGATATAGGCCCATTCAAAAACCTCAAATTATCTGTTTCATCATGGATGTGATAGGGCCATACCAAACCGTCTCGATCAATAGCCGCAAGCAGTGCATCCAAGCGTTTATCAATAGCAATGGATACAATTTCAAAGCCACTTGCTGCTTCAAAAGATTGTCCATGAAAAGTATTGTAAAGCTTAACTAAACTAGGATTTTCTCTTCTGCATGGACCACACCAGGAGCCCCAAAAATCTAGTAACACATAGTTACCACGAAGTGCACTTAATTTAAAATCGCTCCCATTAAGCAAAGTAGCATTAATCTCTGGTGCTACTTCACCATGTGATACGCTTGGTTTGAAATACACATATCTACCCAAGACTAAGGCCAACACAAATAGAATTGATATTCCTAAACCCTTGTTTTGCTTTTTCATATTACATTGCTTTTTTTTAGCTTTTTGTTGTTTCTTTGAAGGAGCAATTAAACACGGTAAAAGTATTTATTCTTCCTAAACTTTAGAAAAAAAGATTATGCGCAGAATTATCCCAGCTGAAACGGCAACCAAGGACCTTCATCAATTTCTAGTTGGATCCGTTGCACCTAGGCCGATTGCATTAGTCAGTACTGTTGATGAAAACGGTCAGCCCAATCTAGCGCCCTATTCTTTTTTTAATGCCTTTAGTTCTAATCCTCCCATTCTAGTTTTTTCTTCTAATAGAAGAGTATCCAATAACACAACAAAAGACACCCTATCTAATGTTTTCGCAACAAGAGAAGTGGTAATCAATATGGTCAACCATGATATCGTGCGCCAAATGGCTGTGACATCAGTGGAGTTTCCAACCGAAGTCAATGAATTTGAAAAAGCAGGTTTACATGCTGTTCCATCCGAATTAGTCAAGCCTTTTCGAGTACAAGAAAGTCCTGTTCACATGGAGTGCCAAGTCAAGGACATTATTACTTTAGGTGATCATGGTGGTGCAGGGCATTTGATTATTTGTGAAGTGGTCATGATGCATATTGCGGAAAACGTAATTGATAGTAATAATCGGATAGACCCACATAAATTAGACTTAATGGGTCGATTAGGTCGGGCATATTATGTTCGTGCCAGTGGAGAATCTGTCAGTCCTATTGTTCAAAGTGTAATAGAGCTCACTATTGGATTCGACCAACTCCCTAAATCCATCCAAACCAGCACGGTACTTAGGGGAAATGATCTTGGTCTATTGGCTGGTTTACATGCAAAACCAAGCACGGTTGAAATAAATGCAGTAAAAAGTGACCCAGAAGTCATGAAAGCTATGAAAGCAGATAATCCTACCGAAGCACTACATGGGTACATAAGAACCTTGTTAGAAAACCCTAAGGACAATCTAAAAAAAGCAGCAGCAATAGCCTGGCTTTAAGCTTTTCGTTCGAAGACTTTAAAGGTATAGCCGTATTCATTTTTTTCATCTGGAGCATTGTAATTTGAGGACAGCTCCGACCAATCTTCTAATTTGATATTAGGGAAAAATACATCTCCTTCGACGGCTAAATCGACTTCGGTAAGGTATAGTTTATCCCATAGATCAGCGGTTTGCTCATAGATCAAGCCTCCGCCAATAATAAACAATTCTTCCTCGCCATTAGATCGTGCTATTTCAATACCAGCATCAATGGAGTCACACACTAGGATGTCCGACCCAATGAAAAATGGATTTCTGGTTATGACAATATTGGTCCGTTTAGGAAGTGGCCTTCCAATAGACTCGAAGCACTTTCGACCCATCAAAATGTGATGTCCCATGGTAACCTGCTTGAAATACTTGAAGTCTGCTGGTAAATACCAGGGGATATCATTATCCTTTCCAATTACATTACCCTTCGATACGGCTACTATTGCACTAATCTTCATCTGACTCATTTATTGTTACTTCTTCAATCAAGGTAGTATTCAGCATCCGATCTTCGACCCATGCTTTCTCTTGCGAGATTTCCCCATTGGTATATTTTTCCATAATTAAACCAGCTATCGGTGCTGCAAATGAACCTCCACCTCCTGCATTTTCTACATATACAGAAACAGCGATGCTTGGCTTTTCTGTTGGAGAGAACCCTATAAATGTAGAGTGATCTTCCCCAAATGGGTTTTGAACGGTCCCTGTTTTTCCTGCAACTGGGGTAAGTCGATTTTGAGCTTGGCGACCTGTACCAGCAGTTACTACCAATTTCATACCTTCTACAACAGCATCAAAGTATTGAGGTTCAATAGATGAGTCCTGTCTCTTCAATCTTATAGGATCCAACGCTTCTGTCGGATGGTCCAATCGCTTAACGATATGTGGCGTAATGTAAAAACCTCTATTGCCTAACACACAAGCTACATTGGCCATTTGAAGGGTCGTTAGTAAAAGCTCCCCTTGACCAATACCCAAAGAAATGATATAAGTAGAATACCACTTTCCTTTTCCATAACGATCATTGTATAATTTCGCTCCTGGCATAAGTCCTTCCTCTTCACCTGGAATATCTACTCCTAATTTATCCCCTAAGCCAAACTCCATCATATATTGTTGAAATTTGTCTAAATTTTCCTCATCATTCTTAGCTCCGTCTTTATCTATAATCTTTTGAAAGGTGTCCCAAAAGTAAGTGTTGCAAGAAAATTGAATAGCTCTTCCAATATTTTGAGTTGGCGGATGATTCCTACACTTTCCAACAAAATTATTGTAGCTATAATATCCAGGGCAAGTAATATATTTATCTTTTGTAAGCACACCTTCTTGCATACCTACCAACCCTACTAACATTTTATATGTAGAACCTGGAGGGTACTGAGCTGATAAGGATCGATTAAAAAATAGTTGATTGGGATTGGCATTTAACTGCTGAAAATTCTCCCCACGTTCTTTAGAAATTTTCAACATATTGGGGTCGTAGGTTGGCGAAGAAACCATAGCTAGAATTTCCCCAGTTTCAGGTTCAATGGCGACTACAGCTCCTTTTTTTCCTGCCATTAGCTTCTCAGCATAAGCTTGAAGTTCTAAATCGATAGAGGTGTATAGATTAATTCCAGAAATTGGGTCGTAATTCATTGCTCCATCTTTATAATCTCCTACCTCTCTCCCCAAACGATCTTTGAAGACTACGCGTCGTCCTTTTTCACCTTTCAAATATGGTTCGTATGTAGCCTCTAGACCATCAGAACCTATATAATCGCCGGATTCATAAATCCGATTTCCAGAATCATCTATGTTTTCTTCACTATCAACTTCCTCCCGATTGACTTCACGAATGTATCCTAAAATATGCGCTGCATTCGGATTTGGGTATCCACGTACATTACGTCGTTGAATGGAAAATCCAGGAAATTCATGCAGTGTTTCTTTTAGTGCTGTAATCTCTTGAGAAGGCACGGTAGACATAAAAGTAAATGGTACTCTCTTACTATATCTAATAGACCTAAAGTCTACATCTATACGTCTTTCAAAATCTTTTCTGTCTATACCTAAAAAAGAACAAAAGCGCATAGTATCCATATCTGGATCTAAAAAATTATAGGTTAGCTTAATATCATAGACTTGATCATTTACGACCAATAATTCACCATTACGATCATAAATTAATCCACGTGCTGGGAATATTTCGATATTATCAGTAACCGTACTAACAGCTCGGTTAGGAATGGACTCATCCAATATTTGCAAATAAAATGCATTTCCAATTAGCACTGCGGCGAATAGAACAAAAGCGATCTGTATAACAATTCCTCTATTATTAGTCATAGGCTTTCCATTTATTCTTGTGGGTCAAAAATGAATTGGAAAAACACAACTAATATAAACGATACCAACACGGAACCTACGGTATTTAGGATTATCTCCAAGGCATAGATAGGTGCAAAGTATTGGAGGATAAAAAAGAATAGGTGATGCAATGCTAACAGAACCGCACAAAACTGAAAGAACCATTTTGTTGAATAGCGTTTGGCATTGGGACTATGCGCAACATTATAACCACCCCTAGGTTCCATGAAATTCAATATAAACCCTCTACAATAAGCCAAAAAAACTGCAGCTCCTGCGTGCATACCAAAAGAAGA
>CAXQNQ010000148.1:0-6424 GCA_964225135.1 Mesoflavibacter profundi | reverse complement strand
ATGTTGCTCCCCTGCGCATAACATTCCGATCTGTACTTGAAAAGCGGCTTTTAGTCATGCACATGTAATAAATAGCATCCAATATATTAGTCTTCCCAACCCCATTTAATCCAACGAAACAATTGATACCAGGCGTACAGCTTATAGCTTTATCTTGGTAATTTTTATAATTGAAAAGTTGTATTTCTTTTAAAAACAAGTTTAGCTAATTAATTGAATTTGGAATATATTGTGTGGTAGTACGACAATTTAGGCAAAAGAAGCCTTTTAAATGTACCTTTTGAATGTTAATTTTTTAAATTTGCACCTTAGCAAATCAAATATACTTCTTCAATATGGAGCAAGCGACAAAAAAGGCAAAGACAACAATGAGAAAACGTTCGACAAGAGCAAAGAAGGAAGAGATTAGCAAAGAAACATACCTAGGCTGGTATGAGACTATGTTAAGAATCCGAAAATTTGAGGAAAGAGCTTTAATGCTTTACGGACAGCAAAAGATTAGAGGTTTTTGTCACGTATATATTGGTCAAGAAGCTATAACTGCCGGTATGGAAGCGGCACTTAGACCAGAAGATTGTATCGTAACTGCATATAGACAGCACGGTACCGCAATAGGTAGAGGTGTAACCACTGATCGTGCTATGGCTGAATTGATGGGTAAATCCAGTGGAGTTAATAAGGGTAAAGGTGGTTCTATGCACTTCTTTTCTGCTGAACACAATTACTTTGGTGGTAACGGTATAGTGGGTGCTCAGATTCCAATTGGCACAGGAATTGCTTTCTCTGAAAAATATAGAGGTACAGATAATCTGTGTGTAACTATGTTTGGTGACGGAGCTGCAAGACAAGGTGCTTTACATGAGTCATTCAATATGGCTATGGCTTGGGAGATCCCAGTTCTATATATCTGTGAGAACAACCATTATGCAATGGGAACATCTACAGCAAGAACGTCTAACGTGACGGATATGGTCAAGCTTGGTTTATCCTACGATATGCCATCTGAATCTGTTGATGGTATGGATCCAGAGGAAGTATATTTTGCTGTGAAGCGCGCTGCTGAGCATATTCGTTCAGGAAAAGGTCCTTATTATCTTGAAATCAGAACGTACCGATATAAAGGTCACTCGGTTTCGGATCCAGGAAAGTATAGAAGTAAAGATGAAGTTAATGAGTACAAAGACAGAGACCCTATCAAAATGATTGAGGCTAAGTTGTTAGATGGTGGTATGGCTTCAGAAGAAGATATCAAAGGTATTAAGGCTAAAATTAAAGCTGAAATTGATGCTGCAGTTGCTTTTGCAGAAGCTGGTGAATACCCAGATGCTTCTGAGTTATACACTGACAACTACGTACAAAAGGATTATCCGTTTATAAAAGACTAATTATAAATAAATTCATATTTGGTTAAACCCAAGAAATATTTATTTTTGCGAAGTTCAAACCATTCGAGTAAGAAATAGATTATGGCAAAAAGAAAGAAAAAAGAAGAATCTTCTGAGGTACTGATTGACCTGGTTGAAACTAGGGACAAAGCGCAATCGTTTGTTGAAAAAAATCAAGTAGCATTATTTGGTGCACTAGTTGTTGTAGTAGCATTGATTGGAATTTTCGTAGTATGGAAAGGCATGATCCTTCCAGGAAAGCAGGACAAAGCATTAGCAGCAATTTATAAGGCAGAAGAACAATTTGCTAAAGACTCTTTCAATCTTGCCCTAACAGAGCCTTTTTTAGGAGAAATGGGATTGAATCAATTTGTGAATGAATACGGTACAGATACCAAAAATGTAGGTAATTACTATAGAGGTATCTCATACATGAAGCAAGGCGATTTCCAAACTGCGGCAGATATTCTATCTAAAGTAAAAGATGATGGTGAGTTATTATCTATCATGAAGCATGGAACACTTGGTGATTGCTACTCTGAGTTAGGTCAATTAGACAAAGCACTAGCAGAATATAAAAAAGCTAGCAAAGCTGGATCTATTGAAACCGTAACGCCAATCTACCTAATTCGTTTAGGATTGTTAAATGAAAAGCAAGGAAACACAGATGCAGCTAAAGCAGCTTATCAGGAAGTTGTTTCAACGTACCCAAATAGTGCGCAGCTTTCAAATGCAGAAAAATTCTTAGCAAGATTATAATCTTGAAAAATTGTAGAGTATATTAAAACCCATCCGGTATAATCCTGATGGGTTTTTAAATTTTAAGAATATGGCTTCAAGTTTAAAGAATTTATCCACCTACGACGAGAATCAAATACCCGATTTGAGTTCATATCATTTTGGTAGAGTAGTAGCTGACTGGAATGAGCATATCACACATGCGCTATATCAAGGTGCTTTAGATACTTTTTTAAAGCATGGCGGAAATGAGGCACAAATCCATGTAATCCAAGTTCCAGGAGCTTTTGAGTTAACACAGGGCTGCAGACACTTAATAACCAATCATAAACTAGATGCTGTAATCGGATTGGGTTGTGTAATCAAAGGTGAAACCAGCCATAATGAATATATCAATCAAGCGGTTGCTCATGGGCTAACCCATTTGGGATTAACATCAGGAATTCCTTGCACCTTTGGACTCCTTACTCCCAATGATGAGCAACAAGCCTTGGATCGAGCTGGAGGAAAATATGGCAACAAAGGGGTTGAAGCAGCAATCACTGCCATACGTATGGCTGAATTGAAGCGAAATAGTAAAGTAAAACAATCGAAAATCGGTTTTTAATGAAGGTTAGTGTTGTACATGCGGGACTGTTCAAATTAGATGGAGGTGCTATGTTCGGCGTTGTCCCCAAGAAAATGTGGAGTAAAGTCATTGAATCAGATGTCAACAACATGGTGACTTGGGCCACACGTTCTATATTAATTGAACAAGGTGATCGAAAGATTCTTGTTGACACCGGCATAGGCACTAAACAGGATGCCAAATTCCGATCTCATTTTGAACCACATGGTGATATGGACTTATTGAGTTCATTAAAAGAACAACATATTGCTCCTGAAGAAATCACTGATGTTTTCCTTACACACCTGCACTTTGACCATGTTGGAGGTGCAGTTTATCGAGATGAAAAGGGTCATTTAAAGAATACTTTTCCAAATGCGACTTATTGGACCAATGAAAAGCATTGGAATTGGGCCATGGAACCTAATATGCGAGAAAGGGCCTCTTTCTTGAAGGAAAATTTTATTCCCCTTCAGACTAGTGGAAAACTTCAATTTATTGATGTTCAGCGCGATCCTGTTCAATGGATGGATAACCTGAGCGTTCAATTTACTTACGGTCATACAGAGGCTATGATGATTCTACATGCACAAACAGATAGAGGTAAATTAGTGTTCTGCGCGGACTTACTCCCTTCTGTCCATCACATAGGATTGCCTTATGTAATGAGTTATGATATTCGCCCTTTGGACTCACTGGAAGAAAAGGCAGCATTAGCGACAGGAGCATTAGAGGGTAATTGGAATTTATTCCTAGAACATGATGCTCTAAACGAGGTGTGTACCCTGAAGAAAAATGAAAAAGGCAGAATCGTAATCGATCAAATATTTGATTGGTAATAGCTTTAGGATATCCTCCTAATCATTTCATAGACGACGATACCAGTACATACCGCAACGTTTAGTGAGTGCTTAGTTCCAGCTTGTGGTATTTCAATACATGCATCTAATAATGGAAGTGCTTCATCACTAAGCCCCTTCACTTCATTTCCCATAACCAATGCAATGGGTTGGGCACCATCCCATTCAAATTCATTTATTAATATTGAATCAGTTGTTTGCTCCACACCTACAATCTTGTACCCTTTGGCTTTTAGTTGAGTCAAAGCTTGCACTATATCCGCTTCATAGGTCCAATCAACAGCATGTTCTGCACCAATAGCGGAGCGCATAATCTCTCGATGAGGCGGTTGTTGACTAATACCACATAACAAGAGGCCTTCAATGCCAAAACAATCCGCTATCCGAAATGCAGAGCCAATATTCAAGCCAGAGCGAATATTATCCATTACTAAGAGAATAGGAAGTTTCTCTTTGGCTTTATACGCTTCAACTGAAAGTCTGTTTAACTCTGTAAGTTTTAATTTCCGCATGTTGGAGGTGCTAGTACTATTTATTCCTGGATACCGTATTGCTTGATTTTTCTATACAATGTTCTTTCAGAAATACCCAATTCAAGAGAAGCTTCCTTTCGCTTACCTTTATGCTTCTTTAATGCTTTTGTAATAAAGGTCTTTTCCATTTCTTCAATGGACAAGTTTTCTTCAAATTCTTCCGCAGGGTGAAAATCGTCATCATGTATAATAAAGTCCGGTTCAGCGCTATCTATATCATTATCAAAGACAATATCCTTAATTGGAGCTTGAGTTTGGAAGGAAGTTTCATCTGGTGTTGTGAATTCCGAGAAATCCGTTGGTTTAGATGTAGGTAAACCAATTCGCTTTAGTGTTTCAGCATCTTGAACCTTCAAGTTGTTCTGATTAATCAGATCTGAAATTAAATTCTTTACGTAGGATAGGTCATTTTTCATATCAAATAACACTTTGTAAAGAATTTCCCTCTCGTTCATATCCTGCACTCGATCATCTTGTGATCCTGCATGTAGTATGGGTAAATTGTGTTTAAACAATTGGGGAGCAATAGATTTTAGCTGCTCGGCATCTAGTAATCTATTTTCAGCCATCACCGAAACCTGCTCTGCAAGATTTCTAAGTTCACGGATATTTCCTGGCCAACTATAATTGCGAAGAACAGTAACTGCATCATCCTCTAGGCGAACCGTTTCAGATCTATATTTTTCAGCAAAATCAGCCGAAAACTTTCTAAATAGCAGGTGAATGTCCTCTCTCCTCTCCTTCAATGCAGGAACATCGATGTGTATTGTGTTCAACCGGTAATATAGATCCTCCCTAAACTTTCCAGCCTTGATTTTTTCTTGTAGATCTACATTAGTTGCTGCTACGATTCGTACATCTGTCTTCATAACTTTTGAAGAACCAACTCTGATGTATTCACCACTTTCTAAGACTCTTAATAAGTAGGCCTGTGTATCCAAAGGCATCTCTCCTATTTCATCTAAAAAAATGGTCCCCCCATTTACTGTTTCAAAGTATCCTTTGCGGTCAGATGCCGCTCCAGTAAATGAACCTTTATCATGTCCAAACAATTCTGAATTGATGGTGCCTTCTGGAATAGCACCACAATTAATGGCTATGAATCCATTATGCTTTCTGTTAGACAGGTTGTGAATAATCTTTGAAAACACCTCCTTACCTACACCACTTTCACCTGTTATTAATACAGAGAGATCCGTACCGGAAACGCGCATAGCAATACCAAGTGCTCGTTCAAGTAAAGGGGAACGACCAATTATCCCGAATCTCTGTTTTATGGACTGTAGGTTTTGCATCTATGGATTTATTTATTTGGGGAATCGACAATTTCTCCTCTTAATGTTGCAGAGGATGCTGTATTAACTTTTACCCAAGTATAATCACCTGGTTTAAGGCCCTCCTTTTTAGGGAATACCAACATTTTATTTTGAGTATTACGACCTTTAAATTCTTGATCAGACTTACGAGAGTTCCCTTCTATCAAAACCTTAAAGGTCTTTCCCTCATCTTTTTGATTCAGCTTTAAAGAAATAGCATTTTGCACTCGAATAACCTCATTCAAACGTTCTTTTTTAACAGCTAAAGGCACATCATCTTCGTATTTACGAGCTGCCAAAGTTCCTGGTCTTTCGGAATAGAAAAACATGTAGGACATGGAGTATTGCGCATATTCCAACATAGAAATGGTATCCTGGTGTTCCTCATCCGTTTCTGAACAGAACCCAGTGATAATATCTGAAGAGATCGCACAATCAGGCATGATTTCGTAGATACGATCAACTTTTGCTTTATACCACTCTCGGTCATATGTTCTATTCATTTTTTCTAAAATCCTAGAATTGCCAGACTGCACTGGGAGGTGGATATACTTACAAATGTTCTCGTACTTTTTCATGGTGTACAACACATCATCTGTAATGTCTTTTGGATGAGATGTAGAGAACCTTACACGCAAATCAGTATCAACTAGTGCTACCATTTCTAATAGCTGCGCAAAATCTACAATACTTTTATCTTCTGGATTTTCCCATTTATATGAATCCACATTCTGCCCTAGAAGGGTAACTTCCTTATATCCTCTATTCACTAAATCTTGTGCTTCAGCTACAATAGAAAAGGCATTTCTACTACGCTCTCTACCTCTTGTGAACGGAACCACACAGAAAGAACACATGTTATCACATCCTCGCATGATTGAAATAAAAGCAGAAACACCATTTGAATCTAGGCGAAGCGGACTAATATCTGCGTATGTTTCTTCACGTGAAAGCAAAACATTTACACCACGCTCACCATCATTGG
>CAXQNQ010000147.1:0-17329 GCA_964225135.1 Mesoflavibacter profundi | reverse complement strand
GTTCTTAATTCTTATGCTTCCCAAGGAGCATCACCCGTAACAGTCAATCCCATAGAACGAGCTGTACCAGCAACCATCTTCATTGCAGACTCAATCTTAAATGCGTTCAAGTCTGGCATCTTGTTTTCGGCAATGGCGCGTACCTGATCCCAAGTCACTGTTCCTACCTTATCACGGTTTGGAACGGAAGAACCTTTCTTCAACTTGGCAGCCTCCAAAAGCTGAACTGCAGCTGGTGGAGTCTTAATAATAAAGTCGAAAGACTTGTCTTTGTAAACTGTAATTACAACTGGAACTACTTTTCCTTGCATCTCCTGAGTTGCAGCGTTAAAACGCTTACAGAACTCCATAATATTAAGTCCTTTAGCACCTAATGCCGGACCTACTGGAGGAGCAGGATTCGCTGTACCACCTCTTACTTGCAGTTTTACAAAACCTTCAATCTCTTTTGCCATTGTAAAAATGATTTAAAAAATAGACCATGGAACACAGGGGGGAAACAATGTCTAACTGGACATCCCCATCATTCGGGTCTTTTATAATAATAAAATATTAGCCTACTGCTGTTTCTCTACCTGCATGAAATTCAACTCAACCTCTGTACCTCTTCCGAAGATCTTCACAATCACCTTCAACTTCTTACGCTCTTCGTTCACCTCTTGAATATCACCTATAAATTCATTGAATGGCCCATCTATAATCTTTACAGATTCACCAATAATGAAAGGCTCGATCAACTTTTCACTTGCTTCTTGTGTTTCATCCATCTTACCTAAAAGACGAAAAGCCTCCTTTTCTTGCATAGGAAGTGGATGATTATTACCCAAAAAGTGGATAACATTGGGGATATTAACTATTGTAGATATGACTTCACCTGATAATTTAGATTTATCAGCTTCAATCAGGATATATCCTGGAAGGATATTCTTTTCAGAAATAACTTTTTTACCATTTCTGATTTTATAAACCTTTTCCGTTGGAACAATCACAGACGGCAAAAACGACCTCCAATTGGAGCGATCGATTTCTAGATCAATTCTTTCTTTGATCTTTTTCTCTTTTCCACTGATTACTCTCAAAGAGTACCATTTAGTTTTAGATTCTGCCATTTGCAATAAGCTTTCCTTTGGTTATAGTTTATGCATTATATAGGATATTCAACAAATATTTGAATGCAGCATCCAAACCAAACACTATTAGAGTAAGAATTATAGAAGCGATACATACCACTACTGTGTTACGCATCAATGCGTCAAACTTAGGCCAAGTTACCTTGTAGATCAACTCATTATAACTTTCCTTACTATATGATACAAATCTTTGAAATACACTCATTTTATAAGTTTTTATCCTGATATACAGGGCATTCGTTTGCGCGGGCGGCAAGATTCGAACTCGCGACCTTTGGTTTTGGAGACCACTGCTCTACCAACTGAGCTACGCCCGCAATAATTTAATGCGCGTGCAAAAATAAAAAAAAACACGAACATTTCCAATACAAAGAAAAAATAAGCAGCCCGAAGGCTGCTTACTTTATTATCTCAAATCCTTGCGGATTGTTTACTCAAGAATTTCAGTTACCTGACCTGCACCTACAGTACGTCCACCTTCACGAATCGCGAAACGAAGACCTTTATCCATAGCTACTGCGTTGATAAGTGATACCTCTAGTGTTACATTATCACCAGGCATTACCATTTCAACTCCTTCTGGCAACTTAACATCACCAGTTACGTCAGTTGTTCTGAAGTAGAACTGAGGACGGTATCCATTAAAGAATGGAGTGTGACGTCCACCTTCTTCTTTTGATAGACAGTAGATCTCACACTTGAATCTCTTGTGCGGCTTTACTGAACCAGGCTTACATAATACCATTCCACGCTTGATGCTTTCTTTGTCGATACCACGAAGAAGGATACCAGCGTTATCACCAGCTTCACCTCTATCTAGTAACTTACGGAACATCTCTACCCCTGTACATGTAGACTGAAGTGGCTTCTCACTATCTTTCATCATACCTACGATCTCAATTGGGTCACCTACATTGATCACACCACGCTCGATACGACCAGTTGCAACTGTACCACGACCAGTAATAGAGAATACATCCTCAACTGGCATTAAGAAAGGCATATCAACTAAACGCTCTGGTTCTGGAATGTCAGAATCAACAGCAGCCATAAGCTCCTGAATAGCTGAAATACCTGATGCATCATCTTCAAGTGCTTTAAGAGCAGATCCTTGAATAATTGAAGCATTGTCACCATCGAACTCATATTGGTCAAGAAGTTCACGAACTTCCATTTCAACTAGTTCTAGCATTTCCTCATCATCAACAAGGTCAACCTTGTTCATGAACACTACAATCTTAGGTACACCAACCTGACGTGCCAAAAGGATGTGCTCACGAGTCTGAGGCATAGGACCATCTGTTGCAGCTACTACTAGAATAGCTCCATCCATCTGAGCCGCACCCGTAACCATGTTTTTCACATAATCGGCGTGACCAGGACAATCTACGTGTGCGTAGTGTCTGTTTTGCGTTTGGTACTCAACGTGTGCAGTATTAATTGTAATACCACGTTCTTTTTCCTCAGGTGCTGCATCAATAGAGTCGTAACCCTTATTTTCTGCTAGACCATCTTTAGAAAGAACATAAGTGATCGCTGCTGTCAGCGTAGTTTTTCCGTGATCCACGTGACCGATTGTACCAATATTCACGTGCGGCTTACTTCTGTCAAATGTTTCCTTAGCCATTTCGTTATTTTTTTAGGCAATAGAAGAAATAATTTCGCTAGTCAATAACCACAAATAACCCTGACGCAACTGCATCAGAGCCAATGAAGGGATTTGAACCCCCGACCCCTTCCTTACCATGGAAGTGCTCTACCCCTGAGCTACATTGGCTGTTAATCTGGAGTGATAAAAGTGAGCGGGCGATGAGACTCGAACCCACGACCCTCAGCTTGGAAGGCTGATGCTCTACCAACTGAGCTACGCCCGCTTATAACTTTAAGTCACTTCAAGAAAAAACAACAAGCAAGCCTTAGAAAACCACAACTTACTTATACTGTGCCCTTCAGGACTTGTGATTATTGTGGGGGTGATAGGATTCGAACCTATTCAGACTGAGTCACCGGATTTACAGTCCGGCCCGGCTCTCCCACTCCGGCGCACCCCCTACATAAAGCTTTCAAAAGAAAGCTTTGAGCCGATAGAGGGACTCGAACCCCCGACCTGCTGATTACAAATCAGCTGCTCTAGCCAGCTGAGCTATATCGGCTTATAAATTATATATAAAACGCCTCCCTCTGAAAGGCGATGCAAATATATAACCATATTTGAGAAAAAAAAACTTCTTCAAAAAAAAAATAGACGGCTGCAAAACTTTTTTGGCAGTTAATTTGACTTTACATTTTCCATCCTATTGAAAATCAATATCCGCAAAAAAAAAAAGGCCCGAATCTCGGACCTTTCTTTTTTTCTATACGCGTTTTTTTTCTTTGTATTTGACTAATTGACGTTTTAAGGAAGCGCCAACTTTTTCAATAGATTCTTCAAAGGTTTTGCTACTATCTTTGACAAAGATAGTTTCACCAGGTACATTAAGTACAGCCTCAACTACCTTGTCTTTAACTTGTCCAGAGTTTTCTAATTTTAAAAAGACGTTTACCGCTGTTATCTTATCAAAGAACAAATTCAGTTTCTGAAACTTTTTCTCGATGAAACTTAAAAGTTTTTGATCTGCTTTGAATTGTACAGCTTCAGTTCTAATAACCATAATTCCTTCTATTTTGTGGGTTAAATAATAAATTTGGTAACTATTGGGATAAATAAGCTCCTAGTGCTTCTTTTCTTGAGACCTAGGATGAGATTGTTTATATACTTGTTTTAATTGTTCTATCGAATTATGTGTATATACCTGGGTAGCAGCAAGGGATGCATGGCCCAATAATCCTTTCAAAGCATTTATATCTGCTCCCTCATTAGATAAATGAGTTGCAAAGGAATGCCTCCAGGTATGGGGCCCCTTCGATTGAATCGTACTCACTTCGGATAAATACTTGACACTTACATTATAAACAAATTTTTCATAAATAGAAAGACCATTATCTAAAATAAACAACGGAGAATCCTTAGAATATCCAAATGCACTATTGTAGACACTCAAGTAATCCTCTAAAATTTCTTTTAGTAATGGTAACATCGGGACAAATCGTTCTTTATTACCCTTACCTTGTATACGCATGACTCCCCTACTACTATCGAAGTCTTTAATCCTTAAATTAATCAACTCACCCCTACGAATACCTAAAGCATACAGACTATATATAATAGCTCTATCTCGTTTGCCAGGAAAATCATCTGTAAACAATTCTTTATCAGATAAATCTTCTAATTGACTAGCCTGGGCGAATTCAGGTAAACGCTTACTTGTTTTTAATAAACCAATCTCTGCAACTGGATTGTGATTGACTACCTCCTCTCTCAAGAGAAATTTGTAAAACGTCTTCAAACTTGAAATCTTCCTATTCACACTCCGATTCTTTAGATCTGAACGCATTAATGTAACTAGCCATGATCGTATCATTGGAGTAATAACTTGATTCCAATCCGTGACCTCATATTGATCAGCCACATAGCTATCAAATTGAGCTATATCTGTCAGATAAGCCCGAACAGTTAGATCTGAGTTTCTACGCTCATACCTCAAGAAATGTTCAAAGAGTTGTAAAGCTGCTGTCATGCTATGATGTCTTGTTATAAATTAACAAATAAATCACTTAAATGGATATGTTTAACATCATATATTCGTCTGATTACAATCAACTTTAGTCGAAATAGAAAAGGGCTCTGGAAAACCAGAGCCCTTTTTTTATCTATTAACCTTACTTCAAATTACTGAAGTGGAGGCCAATCTGTACCATCAGTTCTAGTAATAATAACTTTACCAGCATCACCCCAAGTGTTGGCCCATGTAATTGTTAGGTCTGAACCACTTACAGATTCAACAATGATAGTGAATGGGTCACCATATTGATCTACAATTGTAGATGAAATAAAGTTACATGCGTCATTCAAAGTACCAGTACTATTACCGCCATCATCACAGTTAACTTCACCAATTCCGTATAATTGTGGATACATACCGAAAGAAGCTGCATTAACTGTGTAAGCACCTGTTGCTCCCGCTACAGGCGTAAATGTTACTTCACCTGTAAGGTCAGCACCAGCATATGGGCTTCCACCACCGGAACCGTCTCCAATAATCATTTCAGTATGAACAAAATCATAAGTCCCATCTAATGAAGACTCACAAACTAATGATGCATTGAAGAAGAAGAAACCAGAGAATGGTGCTGAAGACTGAATATTAGATCCAGTATTTGCAGCAGTAAACTCTTGTCCCTTATCCGTCTTTAGTGTAGCATTAAATACGAAACGGCTACCACCATTTAACTGATCTAGGGTCTTTCCTACAGCAGCCGCTGCATCTCC
This sequence comes from Mesoflavibacter profundi, assembly GCA_964225135.1. Taxonomy (GTDB): domain Bacteria; phylum Bacteroidota; class Bacteroidia; order Chitinophagales; family Saprospiraceae; genus AM-2324. The sequence continues at coordinate 11,830 of CAXQNQ010000147.1, read as the reverse complement.
TAGATTGACTGTCCAAGTTGCCCCAGGCAACCCATCTGCACTAGTATTGAATGCAGAAGAAGGTATAGATGCATATGGCGCATCTGCAGTACTATTATCTGGATCAGTGAAATCCTCATAACGTACTACCCAGTCATAATCAGTTACGGTACTACCGTTACTTTCGTCATAAAACTCTACAGAGATCTCAAATTGAGAACTTGGACCATCTGTGAGAACGAAAAACATGTCCGCTCTTGCTGGAGACAATAGCCTCGCAAAAGCACCTTTTTCCATGTTCTCAAAGGTCTCGAATGGGTAATCTTCTGTTTGGTTACAAGAAACCAAGAATATCAAGAGAAGAGCCCCAAAAGATTTTAATATATTCTTCATTGTATTAATCCCTTTTTAATTAGTTAATGAATCCAGCAGGATTATTATCCCAGAATACCTGAGTAGTAATCGGATGCTGAGCACCATTTGAACTAAGGTTTACAAATGATTCAGGATAAACCATTACACGAGGGAAATCTCCAGAGATTGCCTCTCTTGTTGGTTGCATTCCTGACGGATAACCGGTTCTTCTATACGCATTGTACATTTCCATACCTGAACAGTAAGAAGCTACCCAATATTCTCTAATAATTACTTCAAGACGACCATCATCATCTGCAGCAGCATCATATCTACCCATTGCATTCGCTACATAATCATCAATATCACCTTGAGTAGGTGCAAAAGCAGGATCAGCAGCTCCAAAACCAGTTACTTTAGCAATTGATTTCGTGATTGCAGACTCTAAATAATCTCTTGCATCACCAGTAGTTCCTAATGTTAATGCTGCTTCAGCAAGCATAAAATCAACATAAGAACCTAATACGATAGGCGTTACCCCAGCACCACCGGCACCATCAGTTCCACCATTCTTGGTACTTGCAAATGAATCATCATCAAACTTACCACCAGCTGGATATAATCCATATACTGTACGCTTAAAGCCATCAGGTGGAATACCAGAGTTGTCACCATGGTCACGACCCCAATATCCATCATCAGAAGCAGTACAGAAAGGCATCCATACAGGATAATGTTGAGGGAATGGAGCAGCTACACAATCTAGTGTAAACTGATCTTCATCAAGCACGTTACCATCTTGACGGTAGAAGTAGTATCTGATACGTGGATCAACTACATCTTGCTCCAAATACATAGACCACATTAGGTAGTTAGACATATAAGGTCCATTACCAGTCTCGTATTGTGCAGCATAGTATGGGTGTCTTGAATCTGGATTCGCACGGTTAGTTCCGTATGTGAATTCAAAATCGTCACCTGATCCTGTGATTAAATTTCCTCCTGCTATTAAAGCATTAATACCCGAAGTTGATGCAGAAGCATTTACTAAACGTGTATTGATGTAATACTTAAGTAATAGGGAGTTAGCTGCTTTCAACCAACCAGCTGAAGACCCATAGTACAAATCATTTGCAGGTGCAGCACCTACTACTGATAAATCCGCTACAGCTTCAGTTAATAGATCAAATGCAACACCATAAACAGACTCACCAGAATCTGGTCCAGGATTATTATTACCTAATCCTTGGAATGCATCAGTATAAGGTACATCACCGAATAAATCTACTAGAGTCATTAAAACACTAGCTTTCATTACTTTGGCAGCACCACCGTGATAAGGGAAACCTTGCTCATCCGAAATTGCGATAACCGCATTCGCGTCTTGCAACATTTCTGCATATGCTGTTCTCCAAAGGAAGTTATATCCGTTAGGAGTCCATGCACTTTCGTATATATTACCACCAGTCATTGCTCTTTGACGAACAGCAGGCATTGTCTGATCAGAAGCCTGGTGAGTAAAGTTTTTATAGGAAATCTGGATACTATTGAAATATAGATCCAACGAAGCGTTTTCCTCTGTTACTTGGTTCGGATCGTTCTGTAATTCAAGGTCAAGACAACCTGTGAATGCCAGAATAGAACAAAGACCCAAACATTTTATTATTGACTTCATATTATTATCTATTTGACATTTTAGAATGTGAATCTTACGCTACCACCGTACATTTTACTTGTAGGACCAGTAACATAATCAAATCCTTGACCATTACCCACACCTAAAGACGATACCTCTGGATCGAAGTTCGCAGATACAGGTACATTCGGTGACTTGAACCATAAGTTCTGTCCAGCAAAAGTTACAGAAGCAGATCCGAAAGGAGTGTTTTCCAACCACTTAGATGGAAGAGCGTATGATAAAGAAACCTCACGAAGACGGATAACCGTTGCATCGAAGATTCTGTTTTCATCATAGAATACACCCATGTTTTCCCAGTGGTGTCTGTTAGCAGTAATCTGGATAGTGTTAGGATTACCATCCGCATCAACACCATCAACTACTACAGGAATGAAACGATCATATCCAGTTTCTTCCAAGATACCACGACCCATAAGAGTAGATGGTGTAGAAGCCCACATTTGACCACCTTTAGTGTAATCAATCTGTGCACGGAAAGATAATCCTTTCCAAGAAACGGAAGTAAATCCATTCAATCTGTAATCAGCATTTGGATCACCAATGATTCCATCTCCAGAGTATTGGTAAGTACCAGATCCATTAAGGATTGGAACACCAGCATCGTTTCTTGCAATCTGTGCACCCCAAAGAACACCGTAAGGCTCTCCTGGAATAGCATAGTTACCTAAGAATGAGAATCCAGCAATTGGAGCTTGTTCAACACCCTCTGCAAGATCTTCAACGATATTCTCGTTAGCAGTGTAGTTAATACCCACTGTCCAAAGAAGATCATCTGTTTTTACTGGTACAAAGTTTAACCCTAACTCGATACCTGTATTAGATACAGATGCCGTGTTCAAAGTAGTCTCTAAATAACCAGTTGAAGATTCTAATGGAAGATCGATAATCAAATCAGTAGACTGCTTGTCATACCAAGAGAAGTCGATTCCAACTCTATTGTCAAACATTTTTGCTTCCACACCGAACTCAAGCTCTGCGTGAATCTCTGGACGTAACTCAGGGTTACCGAATACATTACTTACTGAGTTATAATTAATAACTGAACCAGAAGCAGTGTTAAATTCGTTTGCCACAGTTGCCAACGTATTTCTTGTTCTATATGGTGAAGGATAACCAGCTGATGTACCATAACCACCACGTAGCTTCAAGTAATTCAATACCTTATTGTTTCTCAAACCATCAATTGCCTCAGTAGCAATGAATGAAAGGGATGCAGAAGGATAAAGAACAGATCTGTTAGCTTCTTCTAATGTTGAAGTCCAGTCATTACGTCCTTGAATATTCAAGTACAAGTAATTTCTGTATCCTAAAGTAGCAGTTAAGTATGCTCCAATAGTGTTTTCTTCTTGGAAATAAGAAGTACCAACGTGGTTGATAAAGTTATTGTGCGTCAACAATCCGTATACGAACTGCTGTGTACTGTTAACAGTTGCACGCTCAAATACATCTCTACGAAGGTTTACCCCTAATACCCCACTCAAGTTCAAATCATCATTGATATTGAAATCGTAGTTCAAGTTTGCATTTTGATCTACAATAGTGTTACGACGGCTAGATGTATTCAAGAAACCATCTGGAACTTGACGTCCACCTTTGTTTACGTGATATACATACTTTTGCTCATATGCATCAATACCGATACGGTAGTTCAACATAAAGTTGTCGTTAAGTGCATAAGAAAGCTGAGTATTACCAAAGAAACGATTGATTTTCTCGTTGTTATTCGAGTTTCTCAATGTCCATAGTGGGTGCTGAATATCGTTACCACCTCTGTAGAAGATTGAACTCTTATCTACAGGATTCTCATATTCTAGCTCAAATAGACCAACTGATCTAGGTGTATACAATACGTTAGAGAATAACGATACACCAGAAATTGGATTAGATGAATAAATAGGAGATGCTGGTGGAGCATTACGATCAGAATTAACAAAGTTCAAAGATGTAGTCATCTTGATCCCGTTAGCTAATTCAGTATTAACACCCAAACCTAGGTTGTGCTTCTTGTAGTTTGAGGTCTCAACGAACGCACGGTCAGAATTGTAACCGTAGTTTGCATTGATTGATGTTCCTTTTCCAACTCTTGAAGTGATACCTACAGAAGTATTCTGAATAGCACCATTTGTAAAGAAGTTTTGTAAGTTGTCATATGCTTTATAGTCATATCTAGCGCCAACATACTCAGGGAATACATCATTCAGAGCAGCTCTATCATATGGGTGTCTAATAGTACCATCTGTCAAACCATTTTTATTTGGCTGATCGAATGGTGCTCCCCAGTTAGAGAATGCTGCTGAAGCAAAGTTCTGCCATCCATTACCATATTTATCCTGATCTTCTGGAAGAGATGCGATCTCAGATACATAGTAAGACTGATCTACAGTAACCTCAAACTTTTTATTCATGTCCGCAGACATTCCGTTTTTAGTTGTTACCAAAACAACACCGTTACGTCCCGCTTCTCCATAAAGTACAGTCGCTGAAAGACCTTTAAGGATAGAAACTTCTGCAATATTGTTCGGATCTAAATCTAAGAAACGAGAAGATGCTGTTGCACCACCCGCTGCGAAAGATTGATCTGTAGAAGTCGATGAATTGAATGGAACCCCATCAACAACGAATAGAGGTTGGTTATCACCTGTGATTGAAGAGTAACCACGAATAATGATATTTGTACCAGATCCTGCAAGACCTGAAGTAGATGTAATATTTACACCTGGTACCTTACCTCTTAATGTACGTGCTACATCCGCTTCAGGACGTAACTCTAAATCTGCAGATCCAATAGTGGATACCGCATAACCCAAGGCCTTTTTCTCCTTACGGATACCAAGACCTGTAACTACTACCTCTGTTAATGCAAGACCTTCTGAAAGGATGACATCAACAGTGTTAGAAGCCCCAAGACTTACTTCTTGAGTTTCAAAACCAGTGTAGCTAAAAACTAAAACAGTACTACCATCAGGAACTGATACTGAATAACGTCCGTCAACGTCAGTAATCGAACCTGTGGTTGTTCCTTTAACAAGAACACTCGCCCCAATTAAAGCCTCACCACCAGCATCAGTAACCGTACCGGATACATTACGCTGAGCAGTCATTGCTCCAATAGAGAATAGTACTAATGACAAAACTAGTGAAAGTTTTTTCATACTAATTCAGATTTTAAATAATGAAAAAAGTTTTTAAAACTTCGCATAATCTCAACTCCCTCGTAATGGTAATGATTAGTTTGGAGTCGAAAATGAAGCGAGGTTTACCTGCCTAAGATATAATTTATAATTCTTATATCCACATAAATTGTTAACGAAATATTAACTTATTACGCTGCTTACCTAATAAAATTACCCTGTAATTGGTGATTGAAACATTAAATAAGTCCTATAAATGAATAACCAAATAATACTTAAGTATCTTAGTTGCTAGCATGTTAAGGTAATGTTACCATTAGACGATAGAAATAGGATCAAAAGATTACAATTCTTTAAAAACACCAAACTATCTTTGAAAAAAAATATCATGCCAGCAAAACGCTCTAAAAGAATTAAGGTCCTCACCTTTGGACTATTTTTTTATCTCATCATAGCGCTCTCATGGTGGACCTTACTCCTTATTGTAAAAAATAATGATGCAAAACTGGCTAAAATTGAATTATTGAAAATTGTTTCCGTTGCCCAAAATCAAAATCTATCCGATGCTCAGCTCGAGCAATTACCCGTAATCAAACAAATAGAAGAAGATTATTCCAAACAACAATATATGATTATTGGCGAGGCAGCCGTGTTCATCATCCTACTATTGGTTGGTATCTATCAAATCAATAAAAGTTTTAATCGAGAAGTGGAGGCAGCTAATCAACAAAGAAACTTTTTGCTATCCATAACCCATGAACTCAAATCTCCATTAGCATCTATTAAATTGATTTTGCAAACATTTATTAAGCGAGAACTCCCTGAAACTAAAGTCAAAGAATTTTCAAAAGATGCATTAACCGAAACCATACGACTAGAAAATTTAGTAAATGACTTACTGATTTCTGCTAGATTAGAACAAGCTTTTCAACCCAATTTTGAAGAAATTCCCATCAATTTACTTATTGAACATGGCCTGAATACCCTACAAACTAAATATCCTAATGCTATTATTAATTACTCAGGTCCTTCAGAAGATATCATGCTATCTACCGATAAAGAAGGTATTTATGCCATACTTAAAAACCTGGTAGAAAACGGCATTAAATACAATAATAATAGCCATCCAACTATTGACGTCTGTCTTAAAAAAGAGGAAAACATTACACTTTCCATAAAAGATGATGGTATTGGGATTAGCGACAACGACAAAACAAAAGTCTTTAATAAATTCTACAGAATAGGAAACGAAGATACCCGTAAAACTAAAGGCACTGGTTTAGGGTTATATATTGTGAAAGAGTTCGTAACTGCTTTAAACGCAACTGTAGAAATACAAAACAATAAAAAGCAAGGAACGGAATTTGTAATTTCCTTTAAATAGAAAGATATGAGGATCCTCCTAGTAGAAGATGAAGAAAATATCCGTAAAGTGGTCAAACTCAATTTAGAGTTAGACGCTTACGAGGTGGTAACAACGGATAATGGGAAAGATGCTATGAAGTATTTCCATGAGCAGCACTTTGACCTCATTATTCTTGATATCATGTTGCCAGAAATATCAGGGTTGCAAATTTGTGAACAAATCAGATTAACGGACACTGAAACGCCTATAATCTTTTTAACAGCAAAAGACACCCCTCCCGATCGCGTATTAGGACTCAAAAAAGGTGCAGATGATTATCTGTCTAAGCCTTTTAATTTGGAAGAACTCCAGCTACGTGTTAAAAAGCTAATCTCTAGATCTTCCAAAACGCCTAAAATGGATATGGAATATTTCGAGTTTGGAAATAACAAAGTCAACTTCTCAACCTTTGAGGCAGTAGGTAATCAAGGTGATATGATTCTAACGAAAAAAGAAGCTATGTTACTTAAATTACTAGTAGAACGTAAAAATGAGGTGGTTTCAAGACAACAAATTTTACAATTTGTTTGGGGCTATGATGTATATCCCTCCACGCGTACCATTGATAATTTTATTCTCTCATTTAGAAAATACTTTGAAGAAAATCCTAAAGAGCCGAAGTTTTTTAAATCGGTAAGAGGTATTGGATATAAATTCGTAGAATAAACAAAAAAGGGTAAGCTGAATAGCTTACCCTTTTTTATAGGTTTCAATGGATATACGTTCCTGACATAAACTTAAATCGTCTTCGGTATTGGATGCTATAATCATAAGTCGACCTCTTCGATAAGTATGTATCAGATTTAAATACCATTGAATACTTTGACTATCCAAATTACTTCCTGGCTCATCCAATAAAATAAAGGAAGAATCACTTAGAATACTCAAGCCAAGCTTGAGTCGTTGTTTCATACCTGATGAAAAATAACGAACTTCTTTATCCCATTCTTCTGATAATTCCATCAATTCAATAATTGCGTCTACTCCTAAGCCATCTATAAATGGTCTTAGCTTTTGGTGGAATTTTAGATGTTCCTCCAAAGTCAATTCCTCTATCAACTCTGTATATGGACTGCTAAAGGAAAGATACTTGTGAATGTCATCACGCTTGATGGCCACTCCAGCATCCTCAAAAATAATTTCGCCTTCCGAAGGACTTAAAAACCCTGCTAGTATTTGAAGTAAGGTAGATTTTCCAGATCCGTTATGCCCAGTAAGCCCATAAATGCGGTCACCTTGAAACTCTAGATCAATTCCTCGAAAGATCCAGCTCCTCAGATATCGTTTACCAAGCTGTTGGACTTTGATATACATATACTTATTTTCTAGTGGAAAACCCTTTCAATAATCCCCTATCAGATTGTTCCAGAAATTGTATGATATTCTCCTTTTCTGCAGAACTTTCTACCTCCTCACGAATCAATTCTAATGCAGAATTATAATTCTTTCCATGAACAAATAAAAGCCTGTAAATATCTTGCAAACGATGAATCTGCTCAGCAGAAAAACCTCTTCGCTTTAAGCCTATTGTGTTTACACCTGCATAAGATAATGGTTCTCGAGCAGCTTTGATATAAGGTGGAATATCCTTACGCACCAATGAACCACCACCTATCATTACATGATCTCCTATCTTCACAAATTGATGTATGGCAGTCATACCTCCAATCGTTACCCAATCCCCTACTTCAATATGCCCAGCCAGTGTGGCATTATTGGCTAATACACAATGATCTCCAATTTCACAATCATGCGCAATATGGACGTAAGCCATTAATAAACAATGAGAACCAATCTTAGTGGTTCCATTTGCTTTAGTTCCTCTATTTAAAGTACAAAACTCCCTAATTATAGTATGATCTCCTACTTCCAATAAAGACTCTTCCCCTTCAAATTTTAAATCTTGGGGAGTACCAGAAACTACCGCTCCAGGATGGATCTGACAATGCTTACCTATTCTGGCCCCATTCATAATACTCGCATTAGGACCAATCCAGGTATGATCACCGATGACCACATCTTTTTCAATAGTCACAAAAGGAGAAATATGAACATGTTCTCCTATCTTCGCTTCTGGATGTACATTAGTTAAATTCATAGAAAATTAGATGCTTAAATAATTCTAATATCTACTTAATTCCTTTTCACAATTTGGGCTGTAAATTCACCCTCAGAAACCAACTTATTACCTACATAAGCGGCTCCATACATTTGAACAATACCGCGTTTTATCGGTGCCATAAGTTCTAACTTAAAGACTAAGGTATCCCCTGGCCTAACCATACTCTTAAACTTTGTATTGTTAATCTTCAAGAAATAAGTATCCCAACCTTTTTGATCCTCCTGCAATAATAACGCAAGTATACCCCCAGTCTGAGCCATTGCCTCTACTTGCAAAACGCCTGGAAAAATCGGATTCCCTGGGAAGTGCCCTTGGAACAAGTGCTCATTCATGGTTACATTTTTGATACCTACCACATGATTTTCCGAAACCTCAATGACTTTATCAATCATTAAAAAAGGAAAACGATGTGGCAATAATTCCTGAATCTGATTGACATCATAAACAGGAGTTGCTGTAGGATCATATTTTGGAATATTTCTTGATTTTTTCTGCATTAAAAAGGCTTTCTTCAAAATCTTTGCAAATTGAACATTAGAAGTATGACCGGGTCTTGTGGTAATAATCTTTCCCTTGATTCTCGCCCCAACTAACGCCAAATCACCTACTACATCCAATAGTTTATGTCTTGCAGGTTCATTACTGAAATACAAATCTGTTGTATTCAGAACGCCTTCACTTTCAATTTTGATACCTGGCTTTCCAATTTTTTGTGCTAAAGCAGCCAGTTTTTCCTCACTCATAACTTGGTCCACAATAACCAACGCATTATCTAAATCTCCTCCACGTACAAGCCCCATATCAAAAAGAGCCTCCAATTCATGCAAAAAAACAAAGGTTCTACAAGGAGCTATCTCCGACTTAAATTCATCTATTGTATTCAAATGCGCATGCTGAGTGCCTAAAACCTTTGAATTAAAATCAATCATGGTAGTAACCTGAAAACCATCGTAAGGCAAAGCAATAAGCTCAGTCTCCCCATCATCATCTTTATAAAAAATAGGTTCTTCCACTACAAAGTAATCTGCTTCTGCATCTTGTTCCTCTATACCAGCAGACTCAATTGCATCTATAAATAACTTCGCAGACCCATCCATAATCGGAATCTCAGGACCATTGACATCAATTAGAATATTGTCAATACCACAAGCTACCAAAGCAGATAATAAATGCTCCACTGTATGAACTTCTACTTCACCACTTTTCAAACAAGTTCCTCTAGTTGTGGAGTCAACTAAGCCCACATCCACTTTAAGAATAGGCATTTCATCCACATCTACTCGTCTAAATTTAATGCCATGGTTCACCTCTGCAGGATGAAATTCCAATGAAACAGCTTGTCCAGTATGAAGACCTACACCTGTTAATTGGGTAGTACTCTTAATGGTCTGTTGATTCATAAAAAAAATTTTTTGAAGGCCTCTGCCTATTGTATATTTATTTAAGTTTTTCTTCTATAGATTTAATTCGCTCTACAATAAAAGGCAATTTCCGGAACAAGGCGTAGGATTTTAAGAATTCTCTATATCCAAATGCCGGAGAACCATAAACTGCTTTACCTGCCTCTATATTTGAATTAACACCTGCTTGTGCTTGGATTTTGACCTGATCCTCTATGGTCAAATGCCCCGCAATGCCGACTTGTCCACCCATCATAACTTGTTTTCCAACTTTAGTCGATCCAGCAATACCTGTTTGTGCAGCTATTACAGTGTCCTCTCCTATTATAACATTATGAGCAATCTGTACAAGATTATCAATCTTCACGCCTCGTTTCAACACTGTAGAACCCATCGTAGCTCTATCCACCACTGCATTAGATCCTATTTCAACATTGGACTCCAACACTACATTCCCTAACTGCGCAATCTTATTATAGGAACCATCTGCCTGAGGAGCAAATCCGAATCCATCACTTCCTATTACCGCATTACTATGTAGTATACAAGCATCGCCTATAACGCAATCCTTATAAATCTTTACACCTGGGTACAGCACACAATCTTTACCAATCTTCACATTTGACCCAATATACACCTGAGGGTGTATGACTGTGCCGCTAGCTATCTCTACCCCACTTTCTACAACTACATTTGGCCCAACAGATACATCAGCATGAATATGGGCTGATGCTGCAATGACTGCACTAGCATGAATCTCCATAGTCGCTTGTTCCTGCTGAAGATCACTAAACTTATTCAATAACATAGCCACCTTTTCGTATACATTTTCTACTCGAATCAGTGTAGCAGCTATTGGATTACTTGGTTTAAAATCTTTTTCAACAAGAATTACAGAAGCTTTTGAACTGTATATAAATGATTCATATTTCATATTAGCTAGAAAGCTAACTGTTCCAGGAATACCTTCTTCAATTTTTGAAGGTCCATTGATTAAAACAGTGGAATCTCCCTCTACCACGCCACCAATTAGGGTAGCCAGTTCTTGAGCTGTTATTTGCATGGCGCAAAGTTAGAAATAATATGACATTTTTCGGAGAATCTATAAAAGTTCTTATTTAACTTGTCCATCTGTGATTATATCAAGACATTTGTGGGAATTATTAAAGAACACATCGTGGAACATTTGAAACTTGGAACAAGAGGAAGTAAGCTGGCCCTTTGGCAAGCCCATTTTATTAAAGCTCAACTAGAAGCAGCTGGAACTACTTGTGAAATTGTAATAATCAAAACAAGGGGTGATCAAATCCAAGATATTGGCTTTTCCAAGATGGAGGGTAAAGGTTTCTTCACCAAAGAGATTGAAGACGCCTTGATCGAAGGTAAAATTGATTTTGCAGTCCATTCTATGAAAGATATGCCGACAACTAATCCTCCCGGCTTAGTCTTGACGGCACTTTCTTACAGAGAAGATCCAAGAGATTGTTTAGTGATCAAAAAAAGTAGTGCAACAGATGGAATGTTGAAACTACCCAAATCTGCCATTGTTGGGACCTCTTCTGCTAGGAGAAAAGCTCAACTCTTACACTATCGCTCAGATCTTAATATCCAAGATATTAGAGGAAATGTACCTACTAGACTTAAAAAACTCCAAGAGGAATCTTTTGATGCTATTGTTCTTGCCAAAGCAGGTTTAGAAAGATTGAAAATAGATTTATCAGACTTTGAGTACATAGATTT
>CAXQNQ010000146.1:0-6292 GCA_964225135.1 Mesoflavibacter profundi | reverse complement strand
TAGTCTTGGCTTTTGGCTTAGACAATTGGTCTTTGGTTTTGATAGGTTTTCCTATTGGTTTACTTTTGGGCTTTTTTATTGGGAGGCAAAAGGATAAAAAGGCAGCGGCTCAGGGTGCTCAAATCCTTTTATCTCATGGAAAAGAAGCTGCTTGGGCACTTCTAAATGAATAATATTATCTAACTAACTTAAATTTTGAACATGCAATCTACAGGTGCAATAATGTCTTCGGCTCATAATGCTTTAAAAGGAAGATGGGGAAAAGCGATTTTAGTCTATGTAATTATGATTGCTATCTATTTAGCAATTAGTTTTCTACCAATACTAAATTATTTTAGTTATTTAATTATAGATGCTCCATTGTCACTAGGTTTAGCTATTTTCTTCTTAGGATACGCTAGAGGAGAAGATAGAGAAATAAACGATTTATTCAAGGGCTATAATGATTTTGGACGTTTATTAGTTGTTAGCCTTTTAAGTGTGCTTATAATAACTTTTGGATTCTTTCTACTGATTATCCCGGGTTTCATCTTGTCTTTAGGTCTTTCGATGACTTATTTTATTCTGGCAGAAAATCCTACTTTACGCCCAGTTGATGTCTTGAGACAAAGCTGGGAGATGATGAAAGGACATAAGGCAGATTTGTTTGTGATGTCCTTGGCATTGTTTGGCTTGAGTATTTTATGTTTGTTTACTTTAGGCATTGGATTTTTATGGTTAGCTCCATATAGCCAAGCTTGCTTCGTTAAGTTTTATGAGGAGATTAAAGAAGTGGACACCGAAGGCTATACAGCTGAATCGGATGTTTTAGATTCAGACTTCGTTTAGTTAAAAAAAACAGGCATTCCGCAGAATGCCTTTTTTATTGCTCCAACTCCCGTACAATGGCCTGTGCTGCCAAATAGCCACTGGTCCAGGCCGCTTGAAAATTAAAGCCACCAGTCACAGCATCAATATTCAGTGCTTCTCCTGTAAAGTATAATCGATACAAAATTTTACTCTCATAGGTTTTGAAGTCTACTTCTTTTAATTCTATCCCTCCAGCGGTCACAAATTCTTCTTTAAAGGTACTTTTACCTTTGACTAGGTAGGTTCCAGCTACCAGTTCTTGAACCAATTGTTGGATTTGTTTTTTACTCAAATCGGCCCATCGACTTTCAGTAGGGATGTTACAATAGCTACATAAAGATTGCCAGAGTCTTTTGGGTAGCTGATATATTGGGCTAAGATGTACTTTTTTCTTCGGTGTTTGTTCCTTTTGCTCCATCAGTGTTTGTAGCGCATCCTGGTCTTTTTCCATCACCCAGTTTACTTGTATCTCAAATTGATAATTCAAATCATATAGTTCTCTGGCTTTGATGGCGGAAAGCTTGAGAATGCCAGGACCACTCATACCCCAGTGGGTGATGAGTAAGGGGCCATGATTTTTAGCTTTTAGGGCTTTGATTTGCACCTCAGCATGTGGGACAGATAAGCCCATCAAGTCCTTTATTCTAGGATCTTTGATATTGAAGGTGAATAGGGAAGGTACAGGTGGCACTATGGTGTGCCCCAAGTGGGAAACTTGTTCCCACATAAACTTCGATGATCCAGTCGCTACTACTAAATGATCTGCATAATAGCTTTCCCCATTGGCGCAGATCGCCTTCCAACATTGTTGCTCCTCTTCAGGTGGATAGATGTTTAGCACCTTTCGCTTGGTCAAAATACGGACACCATAGGTTTTACAGGCATTTAAAAAACAATCAATCACCGATTGAGAAGAGTCACTGACCGGAAACATACGACCATCTTCCTCTATTTTAACATCTACGCCCCGTTCTTCAAACCAGGCCATGGTATCTCCACTGGAAAAGGCATTGAATGGTCCCAAGAGCTCCTTTTGCCCTCTAGGATAATTTTTACTCAGCTCCCTAGGAACAAACTCTGCATGCGCTAGATTACATCTACCACCACCCGATATCTTGACCTTGGAAAGTACTTCTTTTCCCTGTTCCAAAAGGACTATTTGTACATCTGGCATAGACTCTGCGATACCTATGGCCGTAAAGAAGCCAGAAGCTCCTCCACCAATGATGATGACCCGTTTATCTTTTTTATCCCGATAGGGATTTTGCATCTGCATAGCTGTACCTTTTTCGCAAAAATAATCGTTTGGGTAACATTTACAGGACTTCTTATGTTCCAATGATGAATTTTACTGTCCATAGCAGTTTTACTAAAGAGCTTTTGGTATATTTGCGCATTAAATTTTGAGCCGTGAGTAAACATTTGAAGGTATTTAAATTCGGTGGGGCATCCGTAAAGGATGCAGCTTCTATCAAAAATGTATTAGACATTGTAAAGCGATACGATAAGGACCAGTTGGTTATTGTTGTTTCTGCTATGGCCAAGACTACCAATCATCTGGAACAAGTAGTTAGTACCTATGCGGAAGGAGGCGATGCTTTTGCTGTTTTGGAAGAGGTTAAAAACTTTCATTATGGTATTGCTCGCGAGCTGTTTGAATCTCCAGAGGAATTACTCGTAAACTTGAATGATACCTTAGTAGAAATCGAGTGGCTATTAGAGGAGCCGATTGAAGATTCTTATGATTATGTATATGATCAAATTGTTTCAGTAGGAGAGTTGCTCTCCACCCATATTGTTGCCGCTTATTTTAATGCACATGGTAAAGCTACCACATGGGTAGATGCCCGAGATTTGATTCAAACGGATAATATTTATCGAGAAGGCTGGGTGCAATGGGATGAAACCATCAAAAGAACCCAACAAACCCTATTACCTATTTTGGAGTCGGGTAATTATGTGATGACTCAAGGCTTTATTGGGGCAACTTCTGAAAACTTTACAACGACGCTAGGTCGAGAAGGATCCGATTACTCAGCAGCTATTCTGTCTTTTTGCTTAGATGCGGAGGAGATGGTTATTTGGAAGGATGTGCCGGGTATTTTGACTGGTGATCCAAGACGCTTTGATCAGGTCAGCAAGATGGATCATATTTCCTACAGAGAAGCTATTGAAATGACCTACTATGGCGCACAAGTCATTCACCCCAAGACGATCAAACCACTACAGAATAAAAATATTCCTTTGCTCGTTAAATCTTTTGTAAACCCTGAAGGGTTAGGTACAGTGATTTCTACAGAGGCAGAGGACGCCTATCCACCTATAGTAAGTGTGGAGGAGGATCAAGCATTAATTCGCATATCCACGAAAGACTTTTCTTTTGTAGCGGAGCACCATATGAGCTTTTTATTCAAGCACATTGCTGATATCAGACTTCAAGTCAATTTGATGCAAAACACAGCTATTTCCTTTGTGATTTGTGTAAATGATGTAGACGATAAGGTGGAGCAGTTCGCTAAAGCTGTCGAAGATACCTTTAAAGTTAATTTCGAAAGAGGCCTAGATCTTTTTACGGTTAGGCATTATAATGATGTTATTTTGAATAATCTGAAAAAGGGTAAAATCATTTTAGCGGAGGAAAAAATGCCTAAAACCACACAGTTTGTGACCAAAACGGTACCCGCCATGACGCTTAAAAACTGATATTTAGCAGCTATTAAGAAATTATGACAATTTATTTTTTTGGATTAAGTCTGATTGTTTTACATTTGCTTCATCTTAATTAGACTAAATCTAAATAAAAATAAGACATGCGAATTCATACCCTTAAAATGTTTGCTTTTGCAGCCTTTTTTTCCGCTATCCTGTTTCCCGCTTGTAATCCAGATGATTTGGTAGAGGTATTGGATTACGACATTCCTGCTATTTATAATTTTGAACATGTTTCTTACTCCGGTCAGACACAGCGATTAGCTATGTTAACGGAAATGACTTCCTATATGAAATCTGGTGTGTCTGCAGATGTAAGTTTAGATTTTGATCAGCTTACAGCTATGTATAGCAATGATTCAATCTTAGCTGGATGGCAAGGTTCCTATGAATCCAGTAAACAACTTAAAAACAAGACTTTTGAGCTGGTTCAAGCCGATTTTGAAACGCTACTGGGTCAAATGGTTGAAGCATCTGCTTCTACTGCTAATTATGCAGCTGGTAGTGCAGGAATCAGTATTTCTTCAGATGGGACGAAGACCTATTTGTTCAATGAACGAGGAGTTGAACCGGTTCAATTGATTGAGAAAGGATTGATGGGTGCTTGTTTTTATTACCAAGCTACCACGGTCTATTTGGGTTGGGATAAAATGAATGTAGATAATACAAGTGTAGAACCTGGTGTGGGTACGGACATGGAACACCACTGGGATGAAGCTTTTGGATATTTAGGTGCCCCAATTGATTTTCCTACTAATACGGATGGATTGTTCTTTTGGGCTAAATATGCCAATACGACTAATGCAATAACGGGTAATAATCGAGCTATTATGGAAGCCCTTTTAAAGGGTCGCGCGGCTATTTCTAATAATGATTTACAAACGAGAGATGAGGCTATAGTTGAAGTTCGAGATGCATGGGAGCAAATTGTAGCTGCAACAGCTATACATTACCTCAATACTGCTGTGGTAAGTTTTGATGATGAAGCTATTCGTTTGCATGCACTATCTGAGGCATTAGCCTTTATCTATAGCCTAAAATTCAATGAGGATAAAGCGCAATCGAATGAAACTATAGATGCATATCTCGATCAGCTAGCTACTACTGCTGATATTACTGCATTTGATTTGACTAATAGTACAACAGCATCTATTCTAGCTGTTAGGGATCAGTTAGCAGCCGATTTTGGATTCAGTGATGTAAAAGAAGAGCTGTAACAATAAAGAAATCCTGTTAAGATAAAACACCAATGAGACGATTAATCCTTTTAAGTATATGCTTTCCCTTGTTGTTTAGTGCATGTGCATCAGACGAACAAGTGGGTAGTCTTTGTCCTGAAATCGATGAAGCTACTCAAACGGCTCTTTTTGTTGCCTACAAAGACCAGTTCATTATTCCAGCCTATACCACTGTTTTTGACCGATTAGAAAGTTTAGAGGCCAGTTTGGAAACCTTATTGGCTAGTCCTAACCTGACCAAATTGTCAGAGGTGCAGGATAACTTTATTGCCGCTTATCGCGCATGGCAATATGCAGAGCCCTTTTATTTTGGCCCAGCGGAAGATCAACTCATTGAAGATCATCTAAACTTTTTTCCCATCGACCTGCAAGCTCTTCAAGCGAGCATTGATAATGGCTTTGATGAGGAAGCTACTGAACGATATGACAGAGGTTTTCCAGCCATGGATTATTTGTTTTATCAAGGTACAGACGAAGCTATCATAGAGCGTTTATCAGATGCTACTGTTCAAGCCTTCTTAAATGCTAATCTAGACAATATGATGAACCGCTTGGATTTGATTATTCAAGATTGGAATACTGCATTTGGTGCCGCTTTTATTAATAATACGGGTAAAGTGGATGGCGCTTCTTTAAGCCAGATCATTAATACGTACAATAGGCATTTTGAATCTATAAAAAGAAATAGAGTAGGGTTGGCCTCAGGGATTTTAACCCTAGGATTTAAAGATGTGGAGGTCTTGGAAGGATATTATTCCGGTATTTCTTTGGACTTATTATCTGATGCAGTGGATGCGTCCTCTATATATTTTTATGGTGGCTCCAAAAACGACTCTTTGATTAGCTTGTATAAACTATTAAGTGATTTAGACCTTAGGGTAAATAATAATCTGCTAGCTAACCAAATGGCTGCATCTCTAGCGTATTATACTGCTGCCCTAGAGGCAATAGTTGTTCCGTTAGATGAGGCTATTTTAAATGAGGATGAGCTCATTTTTGGCCTGTATCAAGAACTTAGCGGATTCGTAGTTTTAGCCAAAACAGATATGCCTACACTGATGTGTATCTCCATTACCTATGTAGATAATCCGAGTGATTCTGATTAATACTCCACATGATACCTCTGAATCTACATAGCTTGAAACAACAATGGGTGCAGCCAATAGGTATTGCACCCCTTGTTGTTTTTCGAATTTTATTCTTTGGCATAGTCAGTCTTGGTGCTTTACGATTCCTATCATCAGGTTGGATTGAGGAATTATATCAATCCGATTTCTTTTATTTCAAGTTTTATGGCTTGGAATGGGTACCAGATATTCATGCTGATCAAATGTACCTGCTCTTTGTAGTTTGTGCGATAGCGGCATTGGGTGCAGCCTTAGGCTTATTTTATAAACTCAATGCTGCTATAACTTTCGGTACTTTTTTCTTGTATGAAACAACCGATGCTACCCATTATCTGAATCATTATTATCTCGTTCTTTTATTGGCTTTTC
>CAXQNQ010000145.1:0-10376 GCA_964225135.1 Mesoflavibacter profundi | reverse complement strand
TGGAGTATAGGACTTCAAATTCTAGCAGGTGCCAATAAACAGGCCTTAGCTGTTGCAGCAGCTAGTGGGCTAGATTTTATTAGATCGGAAGGATTTGTATTTGCTCATGTGGGTGATGAAGGGATCTTGGAAAGTGATGCCGGAGAATTGTTGCGATACCGGAAACAAATAGGAGCGGAGCAAGTACAAATTTTTTGCGATATCAAAAAGAAACATGCAGCACATAGTATCACGGCTGATATTGGTATTGCAGAATATGCACATGCGGCTCAATTCTTTTTAGCGGATGGTATTTTATTAACTGGACAGGCTACGGGTCATGCTGCCTCCATGGCCGAGTTGGAGACCTTACAAAACCTTCGCAAACAGCTACCCGTGTGGATTGGCTCAGGGATTACCCAAGAAAATTTGAAGGAATATGTTTATCTAGCAGATGCTTTAGTAGTAGGTTCTCATTTTAAAGCAAACGGCTATTGGGAAAATGAACTCTCTCCAGGGCGAATAGCTGACTTTATGCAAGTATTTAAAGCTTTATAAGTTTCTCTGTATGGGCTATCCATCCAGTAGCATTATAGCAAACTAAAGCGTAAACGCCTGGCTTCAATGTTGATAAATCTATTATACCAGTTGTAGTTCTTGTACAAGGGATTTGCTTTCCTTTGGAGTCATAAATGGCAACTTCTAATTCACTTAATTCAGATTGAATGTGGATATAATCTTCAAATGGATTTGGACTTACCTCAATTTTTGGTCTAACCATAGTCTCTAGACCATTAATTAATATTTCATTGACCAGGGTATCCGCATCACAAGCATTACCGACAATTAACTCCACGGTAACCATATCACCAATATTTCCTACATAAGATGGTGGTGTTTCTGAATCGTCAAAGAAGTTACCGTCAATATTCCATTGAAAGTAGTTTGCTTGAATAGATTGATTGACAAAACTAAGTAACCCGTTTTCTTGTGTGTAGTCAAATTGGGCTTCACAAGTCCAGTCCCATTGAGTATTCAATACTTCAATGGATGCCCCTAAACTGTAATTATGAAATGAACCAGAGGGGGTGATTTCCAATAATTTGGCGCGAACTACATAGTCAACCGGCAGTTCAAAGGGGACACATTCAACTAAAAAAGTATTTTCATTAGGTGATACTTCACCTAAAAATTCCAAGCTATTATCGGATACAGCATAAATATGATAGGCTAAAATATTGGGTGCGTCATAAGGCTCCCAAGATAGGCTGACATCACCATTTTGTTCGACGTAGCTGAGTCCAGTTATAGGTTTTCTAGGGTATAAACTCAAAGTGGGATCTCCTAGTAAGCTGATATGAATTTCTCTAGCAGATAAGCCAGATTGGTAATCAGTAGATACATTATTTTGCGTTCTTACCAATGAATTCCCAATAGGGTATCCCAATCCCATACTATGGATTTGCCAATGAGGTCTACCCGCCCAAATGCTTAATAAACCATTTCCATTAATCAAAGAAGCCATAAGTAGGTTATCTGGACTATCCCAATCGCCAAAGTAACTGCCATACATGATATATATGTTAGCCGCTAGGGAATCAGCTATAAATTCTGGTGTACTTATAACTCCTTCACAATTATCAAAAGTACCTGTCCCATTTCCATAAGCGATCAGGTAGGAATCATCCAATAATGCATCCTTCATGTTGCCTTCTTCAATCGGGCTAGCCTCCGTTAAAGGGCTTACGTTTTTCCATGCATTTTGAGCAAAAGCTTCCGTGACAAAATCGAATTGATCTTGAATAATACAGCTTTTATTTGCGTTTAATTCTTCTCGTTTAAATTGAAATACTTTCTGCAAGTAAGCTCTAGTCCATTCAACTTCCTGGTCAAAATTCTCGCTTAGATTGGAAAAATCTACTCGGCTAACGGGAAGATCTACATCGGAAGGAAAAAAGGATTGGTCAAATTTTCCATCAGCAGGAATATTGTCCTGTCGATCGTCATTGAGTGTAATGAAAACGGAATTGTCCGTCCAAGTACCATCTAATTCACCATAGTAACCATCACAAGGCCAGGCGCCTTTATGCTGGGGAATACCATCTGGGAATACATTCCCAGAATAAGGCACTACTACATTTCCAAGTATCCAAACAGCTGTTTGATTCGGATCATCCGTTTCATCGAGAATCAGGTCCTTGATATTTTCGACGCTACTAGTTTGATCTACACCAAAAACAAGTGGTTCATATCCGCTAAGTATTTGATCGAGTTGGTATTGTTCGATTTCAACCTGAAGCGCATTTAATAAATTGTTTTCAACTATTATGAGTTGTTTTTCTCTGAATTCAAATCCTTCAAACTCCACGGCAGAGGTGATATACCCATGACCTACAATATTACCCCCAATATCATATTTACGCTCCACTTGGTATTCATAAATTACGCCCTCTTGAACTTGGATATCATAAAACGAATCTGAGGAACCTGGCAGAGCACTAACAGGTGTATCCCAGTTTTTTTCGCCGTAAGTCCGTTTATAGATAAATACCTCTGAAGCATTGAAATCTTGGTTCCAAGTTAGCTGAATCGCAGGTGGATTATTTTGTACGGAGGCTTGAACTAAAACTGACTTAAGATATGACAAGGTCTGCCCACCCATCCAACCATGGAGGAAGAGGAGTACCAAGCAAATTAAGATTTTTTTAGTTTGTTTCATAAGCACTCTAAAGGACTGGACAATGCGCTAAACTTAAATATACTAAAATCAAACTACTATCTGAGAAGAGTAACACTGCCTTCATAGGTCCTAATTACCCCATCTGTAAAGTATGCTACAAACTTATAGGCATAAACCCCTGCTGCACAAGGTACATTATTGAGTTTACCGTCCCAGCCTGTGGATAAAATGTTATCATAAAAGTCATTAGATTGATAAACAATATTCACCCAGCGATCAGCAATTTCCAGGTTTGCTATATATTCTACTCCCACCCCTGCGTATATAGTGAAGAAGTTATTAAACCCATCACCATCCGGAGAGAAAATATTAGGCGTAAATACTGGCCGCTCTTTTCCTATATCTAAGTAAATTTCATCGTAGGCTTCACACCCATCTTCATTAATAGCATATACACCATAAAGCATATCAACAGTAGGTTGAACAATGACATCTTGACAATTTGAGCAATCAACAGAATCAATGGGTGACCAGATTATGTCAAACACACTTTGATTGCTTGAAGCAGTAAGTTGAACTTCCTCTCCTAAATTAATCTCCAAATCTGGTCCAAGATCAATGTAAAAGGTATCTGGATTAGTTAAAGTGATTACTTCTGATATAAAACAATCATTGGAGTCTGCGACAAAAATCTCATAAATGGGATCTTCGGCACTCAATTGATTAAAGGATGGGTTGGAACTATAATCGGTACCACCATTAATAGAGTAAAAATAAGGTTCAGCTCCACCAGATACTTGAACAATATTTATTTGACCGGTTGAATCGTTATGACAAATTGGATGGGTACTTTCAATAGCCATAGTTAATTCAATGAATGGAATATTAAACACTTGATCTGCTGTACAGCCTAGTTCATCAGTAACGGTAACTGCATAATTACCAGCTTGAGAAAAAGTACTAGATTGTTGAAGGCTTCCATTGGACCATTTATATTCCGTGTAGGTGTCAACGGATAGAGTTGTGCTCCCAAAGGGACCTGCACATATGCGCATTGGGCCATAAATATCAAAGGTATCCAAGGTGCTAACCTTGATGGCTGTTGCTATTGTACTATCACATCCTTGATAATTGGTCTCCACTTGGTAGAAGGTAGTATCATGAGTGAAACTCTGACCAAAATAGGTCTCGCCATGACACAATACAATTTCTTGCATAGTCAGGCTGCTATCTAATTCAATGATGGATAGAAATAAAATACTGTCACAACCAATATAACTGGTCAAGGTGTCAAAATAGATACCAGCATCTGTCCTTTCCTCCCCTGCAAAAAAGACACTCTCACCAGCACATAAATTTTCAGTTAATATGGTGGTATTTTGGGGTAAAACAGATAATGAAACATGAACGATACTATCACAACCGTTGAAGGCGCTTAATGTATCTACTAGATTGGCATTGATGTTAAAGGAGTCTCCGTTGAGGTAATAATAATCTTCGCTACAAATTTGAACATCATGCAGATAAGGCCCTGTATTATAAATCTCTAATTCAAAAGGATCACTGATGGAGAAGCAATTATCGTTAGGTAAACCGTTAAAATTGTTATAAGCTACCTTAACCCGGTATGTAGCATTGATTTCAGCAATAGTGTTTATGCTGCTTCCTGCGGCTCCTCCAAGTATGGTCCAAGTGTGCCCACCATCTGTACTTTTCTCCCATTTAAAAAATTGATCACTAAGCAGGGTATTAGAAAGTATCGCCTCTAATTCAATAGATTCACCTGCACAAGCGAAAGTAGGACCTGAGATTTCGATTTCTGGTCCACAAAATTGAAGAGCAATATTATCAATAGCAAAATCATTTCCTAAAGTCGGTTGCCCTTTTGCTCGAATACTTAGCTTAAAATTATTTTGAAAAGGATTACCTAAAAAGGTGAAGGAATAATGATGCCATATACCATCATTGAGGATTGGACCGGTTGAAAAAGGTGTACTTATAACTTCTATTAATTCACTGCTACTACCGGTTGGGGAGAGTACTAACTCCAGCTCAGGCAATGCTACCTGCTCAGAATTATTCGGATTGTTTGGTCCATAAAGTGTGTTGGCCAAATTAATAGCATCAAAACTAATAACATGGATATAATCATTACAAAGACTGATGTTTTGGTTCCAAATAACTTCTGTACTGCTACCTCCATTGACCATCATAAAATAGCCATCTTCTGCTCCATTTGAATCTGCTAGATCTTGAATCCAGCAAAGTGCACTAGTATTTCCAATACAAGGATTATATGTCCACTGGTTCGCAATAGTATAGGCTGTTGTTTCTAAATTATTATCCGCAGAAAAAAACAGAGGAGAAACATTCGGTGGAAGAGCGGGTCCAATTGCATCTTGCCCAGCGCCAAAATCACCTTCCTCCACCAGATTCACACCCAATGTTCCTGTACATTCAAGTCCAGCTGCATTAACTGGAAAATTAAAGCAATCTGCTGGTTCAAAAAACGAAATTTCATAAGGCTGAGAAACAAAGGAGCAGTTAGGAAAAGCCAGCAAGTTTATATCTGTTGATGCCAATACTCTGGTCCAAACGGCATAGGGTAAGTTGTTTATGGCTATACTACTTTGTGTGGTTGGTACGCTAAAATTTGTCCAGGTATATCCCTCGTCTTCACTTATTTGAATTTGGTAAAAGGTAGTTCCAAGTAAGATGGGGTTAGTAGTTATGTCGAAATAAGCTGTTTCTCCAGGGCAATGAATGGGATTACCTGTCTCAGTAAGGATGACATCCGAACCACATTTAAGTACCTGTACATTATCAATGGCAAAATCATTTCCTTGCACTGCACCAGAATAATTGTAGAGTTCAATCGAAATGCTAGAGGTCCCGTTGGGAACGGTGTAATCGGTACCTAAGGTTTGCCATCCTGTCCCTTTACTCAATGGCTGCGTAGCTGTAACAGCCACTCCATTGACTCTAAGTTCAAGTATGGGATCTGCAAAATTAGATAGCGTTGGGATAACCATATTGATCACATCCATGCTAATAAAGTATGTCTCCCCTGCACAGACATCAAGATCGTAACTTAATGTACTAATGGGACCAATAAAGCCATTGACGAGCATCATATATCCTGTTGGATTGGCAGACGCATCTCCAATCTCTATCCAATTTGGGTTTGTCCCAACAGTAGAATTCGTTAAATTATACTTAGCGGTACTTGGGTTTGCTGTAAAACTATACAATAAAGGGGTTTGTATCTGTGGAAAAGGAAGTTCCGGGAAAACCTGATCTGGTCCAGCGCCAAAATCACCTTTATAAATCAGATTAGCTGCATTTGGATTAGGGCAATTAGCAGATACGAGTGTTGTAGAAAAAAGTAAGAGTACCCAAATGGCTACTAGGGGGTAACGTTTTTGAATCATGAGTGCTTAATTAAATCGGGATATATCTTATTTTAGGTCTTGTATTATTAAGACTCCTATTGTATTAATAACATAAAATTACAAATATGTTTAAAATAATTAGCACCCTCTTGTTCATGAGTTGTTTTTTTTCAACTCTTCATGCCCAAGACTTTGTAAAAGTGGAGGATGGTGAATTTTTTATTGGAGATAAACCATATACTTTTCTGGGTGCCAATTATTGGTATGGACCGTATCTAGGTGTTACAGAACAAGGGCAAGACAGATTAAAAGAAGAGCTAGACCAATTAGAGTCCCTTGGGGTTAAGAATTTGAGAATTATGGCAGCTTTTGAAGGTCAAGATGGAGATTTTTGGAGAGCTACACCAGGTATTCAGCAACAAGCAGGTGTTTATGATGAGCGTATATTACAAGGATTAGATTGGTTGTTGGTTGAAATGGAAAAAAGGAATATGAAAGCAGTTTTAGTGCTGAATAACTTTTGGCTTTGGTCTGGTGGTATGGCACAATATGTTCAATGGACGGATTCTACAGCTATACCAACGCCAACACCTTATGATGGCTCAGCTTATCCAGCATACACTAAGTACACCGCTCAGTTTTTTACCAATAAAAAAGCGATTGAACTCTATCACCAATACGTGTCTATGTTGGTGAAACGCGTCAATTCAATAACGGATACGCCTTATGTTTCAGATCCCACTATCCTGTCTTGGCAATTAGCCAATGAACCTCGTGGGATGAACCAAGTAGAGGCTTATCGAGCTTGGATTCAGCAAACGGCCCAGTTGATTCGAGCATTAGATAGTAATCACCTGATCTCCATTGGAAGCGAGGGAAATACAACTACACCTATACCCAATGGGTTGAATTTTTTAGTAGATCACGATGTGCCAGAAATTGACTATTGTACCTTCCACCTTTGGATTCAGAATTGGGGACTCTTTGATCCTATGGAGGCAAATAAGACTTTCAAGCAATCTTTAAAATTTGCGAAAAAGTACATTAAAAATCATATCAAAGACGCGCAAAAGTTAGGCAAACCTCTTGTACTTGAAGAGTTCGGTGTTTCCAGGGATCTCAATGATCATCATTGGGATGCTAGTACTACCTACAGAGATCAATATTATGATTTCATTTTTAAACTATGCCAAAAAAGTATCCAAAGAGGAAGTGGCTTGGTCGGATGTAATTTTTGGGCCTATGGCGGCATAGGGAGACCACGAGAAGCACAAGGTATTTGGAAACCTGGAGATGATTTCATAGGTGACCCTCCACATGAATTTCAAGGTTGGTACTCTGTATATAACACCGATCTTTCAACGCTCGAAGTTATCCAAACAAATGCTAAATTGATCAATCAATAAGGACTATGCATATCAACGGAAAATTATACCAAACGATTTGGGAACATCCAGACGATGTGTCCATTATACAAATTATTGATCAACGTAATTTACCTCATCAATTACTTATTGAGGACCTGAAAACTACATCAGACTTTGAGGATGCTATTCGTGAAATGCATGTCCGAGGTGCACCCCTGATAGGCGCAACTGCTGCCTATGGAATTTATGTAGCATGTATTGAAGCTAGTCTATCTACTCATTTTGAACAGCATCTGCAGCAAGCTGCAAATCGGTTGAAGCAAACTAGGCCTACAGCAGTAGACTTATTTAATTTGATTGACCGTTGTTTGGAAAGGATAGCGTCAGTAGATACTATCTCGGATAAAGTGCGTACCGCTTTAGCGGAGGCTAGATTAATATGCTCCGAAACCATCGATTACTGTCATCAAATCGGTTTGCATGGTGTGGCATTAATTGAAGCCATTTATGCAAAAACCAATCAACCCGTGCAGATTTTAACGCATTGTAATGCAGGCTGGTTGGCTACAGTTCAATATGGAACAGCTACAGCTCCGATTTATGAAGCGCATAAACGGGGAATTCCGCTTCATGTTTGGGTGGATGAAACGCGACCGCGAAATCAAGGGGCTAGATTGACTGCTTTTGAATTAGGTCAGGAAGGAATCCCGCATACTATAATAGCAGATAATACTGGGGGACTTTTAATGCAAAAAGGTCAAGTAGATATGGTAATAGTTGGTTCGGATAGGACGAGTAGAAATGGTGATGTGGCCAATAAGATTGGCACTTATTTAAAGGCATTAGCAGCCTACGATAACCAAATACCTTTTTATGTAGCCTTACCAGAGTCTAGCTTTGATTTTTCAATGGCGAATGGAGTAGAGGAAATTCCAATTGAGGAACGCTCCGCAGATGAAGTACGCTATATGCAGGGTGTTGATGCAGATGGAGTACTAAAAAAGGTATTGATTTCCCCAGCCGATAGTCCAGCTGCCAATTACGGTTTTGATGTAACACCAGCAAAATATGTTACTCGTATTATCACGGAGCGAGGAATCTGTGCAGCATCTGAGTCTGGTATTTTAAGTCTTTATCCTGAAAAGCGTACGATATGATTGATGAGGGCTATATTAAATTTGAAGCTGAGTGGTCGGAGGAACCACTCGGAGATTATCCCCAGCTACCTGAATTAATCCAATACAGACAGCAATTATTTGATTTAGATTGGATAGGGGCTTATCCGGATGGAATTGGCTTTGGAAACATCTCCATCAAATTGGATCAGTGGGATCATTTTTTGATTAGTGGCTCTACTACAGGTAATATTAAAGAACTAACTGAAGCGCATTTTTCTAGAGTATTTGAAGTAGATATCGATGCCAATAGTTTAAAATGTAAAGGACCCATTATTGCCTCCTCTGAGTCTATGACCCATGCCGCGGTATATCAAGGAGATTCATCTATACAGGCAGTCATTCATATTCACAATAAGCCAGCTTGGGAGGCTTTTCAATTTAAGTATCCAACAACTGCGGCTGATATTCCTTATGGTACTCCGGCAATGGCTTATGCAGTCAAACATCTAGTTCGAGAGATAGGACATACTGGCCTTATTATAATGGCAGGACATGAAGAAGGCATTATCGCCTTTGGACCATCCTTGCAAGTAGCTATGGAGCAATTAAACACGCACTTATTATAAGTATGCTCTTTTATTAAATTTTATTCAAACACTCCAATATGACAAACAAGCCCTTTTTTGTGCTATTTATTAGTACACTTTTTATAAGCCTACCAGCAGATGCTCAGTATAATAATATTCAAGTTCAGCCTTATTTAAAGCAAGAGATTCCTCCTGCTGTTTTAAACTTTTTAGATCAAAATATTCGATATGCTCGAGCTGTTTCCAAAAAGTATAATGTACCTGCAGAGTTTTTGCTATGTGTAGCTGGCCTAGAGACGGGATGGGGGAGTAGTGAACTAAGTGCTCAAGCCAATAATTTTTTCGGTATTAAAAATCCATTAGAGGAAGGTCCTTCTTATTGTGTTTGGCATAGTGATTATGTGGAGGGTAAAGGACTGGTGGAGGCCTACGATTGTTTCAAACAGTACGCTTCTCCTTTGAGGAGTTTTATGGATTATATGGATCATTTGTATGCTAAATCTTGCTATGATGATATAATGCAGCTTTCACAAGCTTCTTTTGATGATTGGGTGAAAATCGTACAAGCATGCGGATATGCGACAGACCCAGAATATGCTAGAAAGCTTAAAGAAATCAAGCGAAAATATTATTTCTCTATTTTGCTGAATTCTTAAGTTCTTTTTGCAAAATAATGACCTAAAAACTAAAGCCTTTTCCCAATTTTACAAAAAAAATAAAAGACCTGTGCGTAGTATATTTTTGTTATTCATGATTTGTGCTGCTTCTGTGTTCGGACAGCAGGGAAGAGTGCTTGGAGATGTTCGAGATGAGTTAACGAATGAACCTATAGCATTTTCTGCGGTATATGTGCAAGGAACTGACATCGGAACGGTGACGGATTCCTTGGGTAATTTTGAATTGCAACTTAATCCCGGTCTATACAACCTAGAAGTATCCTACTTGGGTTATGAGACAGCAGTGCTCTATAGCATTCCAATCAGTACTGCTCAGGCACAGCATATTCATGCTACTTTAGTTTCAACATTATTGGATTTACCACGATTTGAAGTTCAAGCCAATGCAGGACGGGTTAGTCCGATTTATTCAGATAAAATAAGTGCCTTTGAAGTAGTTTCTATGCCTGGCGCAACTATGGATCTTTCTAAGTTCCTTAAAGTACTTCCGGGAGTAAGTCCAAAAGTCTCTTTTGGATATAGTATGATTGTAAGAGGTGGCGCATCCAATGAGAATAGATTTTTTCTAGATGATAT
>CAXQNQ010000144.1:0-7549 GCA_964225135.1 Mesoflavibacter profundi | reverse complement strand
CAATCCCCCAACTAAAAGAATATGATCAGAGGTATTGATTTTAAAGCTTTTATCCTTTTTAATCTGGTGAACACTGGAAACCATTTGAAGATCGAATTGAGCCAACATAGGGACTTCCCTAAGGTTTTGCAGCGTAGCTAAATTAATCAAATTTAATGCTCCAGTTGGAGAATAATATATCTTATCTCCATTGTTTAAATATGGAAAAAGGGGCGTCCAAATCATCCTAAAAAGATCCTTGGAATGTATGGTCTTTGTTACCCGAATCCCTCTACTAACCGCGGCATCAACCTCCTCTTCGTGCATCTCAATATGAGATAAAAAGGCCTCTTTTGAACATAAAGGAATCCATTCAATAGCCATGTTTTTCCTATATAATAAAGCCCCAAAATTCACCTGATTATCCATATCCATAAACGGCAAGAACTGGATAAATACCTCCCCCTTCTTTATTTTTCGATCAAGAAAGGTAATACTACTTTGTTTATTCAATTGATTAGAAACATGTAAAAAGAATGACTCCTGAAGTTTACGCTCTAAGCGATAAATCGCTTCATTATTGGAATAAGCATTTACATCCTTTTCTTGAAGTATTTTAATGGAATCTTCTATCAGATTTAGTTCAGGATACTTCCCAGAGGATAACATAGCTTTAATATTACTATTAACTTGAAGCTGTAGCCCTTTCAAAAACATAGACAATTCCATTTGCTGTGTAAATAAAGCCTCTTGATTTAACTTAGCGCACCAATACATGACTTGCTGAATCTTTCCATTGGCAATATTATTCAAATATCTTTCTCTTGAGGTACTAGGTAAGTATCCGAATATGTTTAGAATATCTAATTTAACTTCATCCATAAATGCCTGGATCAACCTAACGGATTCTAACTTATTTTCTGCAGCTATATTCAATTCAATTTGGCTATTGAGGTAGTTGAGTCTGACTTGCCTACTATCAGCTTCTTGATAGGCATGAAGTCCCTCCAACCCATAGTTCAATAGTTCCTCTGCTTCCTCATAATAACCTTGAGCCATTTTATTATCTGCTAATATTCTCAATGCATCGCAATAAGTCCTATTTTTTATAGATGGCTGAATATCCTTTAACCCTATTTGGATATAATGTATCCCTTTTTGAAAATCCGCTCGTTTATATGCAATGGCAGCTAATTTTGTGTAAAGCTTCAAGGAATGAGCTGAATGAAAATCTGTCGATTGTTGAATACCTTCTAAAGCTAGATGGGCAAATCTTTCTGCAGCATCATAATCTCCTGCTAAAAAATAGTGATTAGACATATTTCCATAAAAGAAAATATCCCTGTCCAGTCCGTGATTTGATTTTGTTCGATCATAGTATTCCTCTAAATAATATTTAGATCGCTCAAAATCTCCTATGTTTTGAAAGAGCACAGCAATATTCACATAAGTCCCATTTTGGGTTTGAATGGAAGCCTTATCCCAATACGGATGATCAATTAAATCCAGATAAATCTGTTCAGATAATTGATAATTACCAATCCAAAAGTAGAAATCTGCTAAGTCCTTTTTATAGTTAAAAAACAACCTAAGATTCTTATAATTCAATGTATTAAGGAGTCTTTCTTCTAGGTCTTCACATTGCTTGTAATAGGCATAGGAGGAAGCATATAAGCGCATCTTTTTATGAAGAGATGCCAATTTTAAGTACCATTCAAATTGTGTATCTGGTTCAGCATCTAAGTGCAGAAATTGTTGCTCCATTCCTTTTGTAACAATCCATGCACGCTCTAAATCCTGGTACTCAATGAGCGCTATTGCATATTTATAGTGCAAGGAAAAAACAGTTGAATATGGAGCTTCTGCTAACCTATCTTCCAATAAATCTATCACCTCATCGATTCGATCTTGCGCCAAAAAAATATCAGCTAAAAGAATGACCACTCGACGTTTAACTACAGTATTGTTATGATTAAAGTCTAATAAAGGCAAGCCATACCTCAGGACTTCTTCGCTATTACCTTGTTTTTGGTTTATGTTAGCAATATTATATGCTGATTTGGCTTGATAATCTATACTAATGGATGAATCATATAATCTAAATGTCTCCAAGGAATTAATAAAAAAAGCCTTTGATACTTCATAAGCTCTTTGGTTATAATAAAAAACGCCTAGCTTATAACTCGTATGTGCTACTTCTAAGCTTTGAGGACCAAAATGTGCTTCAGCAGTACCTAAAGATTTTTCGTATTGCTCTAATGCAGCATCCAATTGCTGAGCTTTTCGTAAACTATCTCCTTCAACTAAGTATTGATTAATCTGTGAATCTAAAGCTGGATCCAACACTTGAGCAAAAAGCATACAACCACAAGAACAAAAAAGCAACGTAAAAACCAACATCAGCTGTTTAAACATAATCTTATCTTTTATTGACTAAGAATTGTTTGTCTACATGCAAAATCCCTGATTGATCCAATTCCGATAAACTAAATGGAATTGGAATTCCAGCATCTAGGCAACTAATAAAAAAATCTAGACTTGGGAATGCTACTGTGGATGGATTTAAAAAATAATTCGTTTGTAGCTTTCGATAACTTATAAATAAGTATAACTGGTCTACACCTTCAGATGTATAAGCAGTAACTAAATCCTGGAGACCTGTACTCGATTTAGGTCCCAATGAAGTAAGTGAAAAATCTAGGTGTTGAATAGAGCCATTAGAGTCTACATAAAACAAATATGGCCATATGGTTTGATCACTATCATTAGTCAACTTAACTTCAATGATGTCACCATTTTTTATGGTGGTAATATCAGATGCCATTACCAAACCATTCTCATCTAATCGTTGAATGGACCAGCTTATCTGACTCATATGGGTAGTTTCCAATTCATCTAATATTTGTCCATTCCAAAAGCTGGCTAAAAAAGCTTGTAAACTTTTTAGTACATCTAGATGACTGGTGCCATTTTCTAATACGTACTGCCATACTATTCTTTTAGCATCAGCTTTAAGCTGTAAAACTTGGGCTCCTTTTTTCTTTTGAATTTCAAAATATAGGACGCCATTAGTCTTATCTGGGATGGCTTCAATATATGGGCTACTAGATATTTGCTCAAAAACCGATTGCACTAAGGGGTGATCTATATTTGGGAAATAAATGTTTAAAGGCGCTTCAATAGACTTGAGATTTTCCACATAAATCAAATCTCCAACTGCTAATTCCTGACCAGCCTCTGAAAGAAATTCAATAGAACCATCCGCTCTTACAGCATAATCTGAGTCCGTGAAATAAATTGGAGCTGCAGCTGATTGATGTCCTTTAGGATAAGCAATCAATCTGCTACCTCTAGATTGGAGACTAGCTGGATCAATCCAATGGGCACTTTTTTGGGAACTTACAATAGCTTGAGGTAAACGAGTAGGCTTTACTCCATTTCTCCATATCAGCTGACTACTTGCCCCCTCCATAGTAGGTTGCTGCGCAATACTAAACCGATCCATCATAAACAGCTCCGTTTGTGCAAACCAATCTGCGTACGAGTAGTCAAAATCACACAAACTTAATCGCTGCATGAGTGAATAAGTAAAAATTCCATATTTCTGCTGGGCACTACCGAACTCAAAGCTTTTAGCGTCATCAAAGGAGCTGTATAATCCAATCAATGGTGCTAAATCACTATCGTCTATGGTTGAACAATTGGAAAAGGAAAGGATAG
The DNA here is from genome assembly GCA_964225135.1 of Mesoflavibacter profundi. GTDB lineage: Bacteria > Bacteroidota > Bacteroidia > Chitinophagales > Saprospiraceae > AM-2324. The sequence goes on along the minus strand of CAXQNQ010000144.1, from coordinate 3,850 downwards.
CTTGGTTTTTAGTCGTATTTGCTGAAGTCCTACCCCTACTTATAGAACCTGAATGACATGCATCAACAATAAGGATTACCTGACCCTTCGGTCCTACTTTTTCACGAATGGGGAGTAGCAATTCGTGGATTTCATCATCCAAAATATATTGATCAGGTCGTGGTTCATCTTGTTCAAAATGACTAAGGACTAATGCTTCATCTTTCCCATCCTGATCACACTCATCCCCATCCATATCCTCGACCTGAGTTCCATGACCAGAATAATAAATCAAGGCGATGTCACCTCTTTTTAATGAATTAGAAAAAGTATGCTTAAAGGCACTAATTATGGATCCCTTGTCCTTATGGTTAGCTAAAAAATCTGTACACTGAAATCCGTGAGACTCCAAAACGGCTTTAGTATAAATTAAGTCAGAAGAAACTGATTGAAGATTAGTGAGATGTGCCGATACTTGATACGCTCCTACCCCAAATAAGAAAGCATGCCTGTTGTTTTGGGCGACAACATCATGCATTAGGGTAAAGAAAAGTATTATGGTGATTAGGTTTTTAAGGGGACCAATCATAATAAATAGTATTTGCTCATCTAAGTCCCGACAAAATAAGCCTTTAATAACAAAAATCCCGAATCAAAACACAAATTTCCGCCACACACTATTTTCTTTCTTCAATAATGCTCTAGCAGCAAGGTTATAGAAATGTTGTTTATTATTAGCCATGTATTCCGTACTATTCAGTATTTCTGGCGCTGGTCGATTCATCAAAATCAAGTATTGTAGTTCCATCCAATCTATATGATCTTGATTTACTTGATTCATCGTTGAATCCATTCTAGCCTGAGCTATTAAATCCTCTACTTTTTCAAATTCTTGAGCCAATAAGGCAGCTTTTACTTGTTCTAAAATCGGAGAGGTAGCTTGATTTTGCCCCGCTACTGGGCCTTCACCTTTACTTTGATAAGAAGTTTGGTCTAATTGCTCGCTCAATAACAACATATTATCCTGGACTAATCTGGCATTGGAATAATACAGATTTGAATAAACGAAGACACCTGCTGTAATCAATAAAAATATAGCAGCAGCACGAGTGAATACCTGACTCAAAACAACCCTTTTAGGAGAAGAAATTTTACGCACTGGAATCAGACCTTGATCTTGCAAGGAAGTTCTAACTTCCTCCATAAATACCACTGTTTCAACACTTTGCTGAATAAGTTTAAGGTCTTCGTATAATGCTAATTGCGAAGAGGAATTTTGTATAGATTGCTCTAACTCCTTCCTTTTCTCCTTATCTAGCTTATTAGAGAGATATGATAATATGTCATCTAGTGTGGTCATTTTAGTTTTTTTTCATGAGTTCGCGTAATTTTTTAATACAACGACTCTTCTTATTTTTTGCAAAGTTTACCGAATAGCCCATTCGATTAGCTATTTCTTTAGTACCAAAGCCCTTGTAAAAGGCCAATTTCAACAATTCTTGACACGATTGCCCAAGTGTCTTTAGCATCCTTTTTACTCGTAGTACTTCAGTCCAATTTGAATCTTCATCAGTACTCAATTCAATGCCTTCTATGGATTCAAATCGTTTGTTTCTATTGTAATGATTTAGGCATTTATTTTTGAACATAGAAAACACCCAGGCTTGAATATTATCAACCTGAAAATCTAAATCAAACATAATTTTGGCATAAAAATCTTCCATAGTTTCATGGAACAGATCCTCCAAAACATGTATCTCTAAATCAAAAGTTTTCCTAAGTACAAATGCATTAAAGCATTGCACATAAAATGCATTGTAGTGTTCTCTAGATTTTGTTCGTAGTTGCTCTAATGTAATTTCTCCCAAAATAAATTAAATCAGTTTGCAATAAATATTGTATGTGTAGACTAGCCTTCATTTATAATCACCAAAAAACCTTCTAGTAATTATTTTGGGTTCAAGTATAAGTAACAAAAAGCAGCTTTAGGTAACCACCTCTGCGAATTTTTTACAAAAAAAATCCCGCACTCTTATTCAATCCCTTTATTATCTTTGAAAGAAAAAGACGTATCAAGGCTTCAAAATTACTGATCACTTTCGTATTCCTCATATTACCTAGTCTAGTATGGTGCCAACAAAGAGGACAAAATTCAGGAAACACTAATGTTCCTGCCAGTAACCCTATACAAACAGATAATATCTTTGCTCAAGACACCACAACCAGAGATAGTATACAGCTCGTCGTAGTGGATACTTCAGACGCTATTCGCACCAATGCTTATATTCCATTTCAAGAGTCTTTTTTATCGGACACCTTATTAACTTTAGATTTTACACGATTTGACCCACTTCGTAAACTTCCACAACAATATGTACACGCTGGTAATGTAGGGACTCAAGCTTTTCCTCTTTTGTTCCAAACTACGTTTAACCCCAATGGTAGGACCTGGCGAGATGAAGCCTTTAGGCCATATTTAAAGGATAGTGAAGATTTTGACTTTTATCGCTTAACACAAGCAATTACAAGAGCACGTTTCTATTTTAAACCTATTACAGAAAATGGCATATTCAATGTTGACTTTGGGAGAGCATTTGCCAATAATGTCCAATTAGCATTGCATTACCTCAAAGGCAGTCAAGAATCAAATTTCACTGCCTCCGAAACCTTATTTGAAGACCTCAAAACTGGCTTAAAATGGGCAGATTCGGAAAGGGCATACCAAGCTTTTTACATCTTTGAATTCAGTAGAAATGAAGCACAACAAAACAATGGTTTAGCCAATAGCCAAGAACCCATTACTACACTGTTTACAGCAGTTTCAGTCAACAGTAGCCAGGCTAGAACTAATATTAGACGTATACAACATACCTTTCGCCATAGTATTGGTCTGAAAGGAGCTGAACGCACGTTTGACATGAGTCTTTTCCACCAATTCCGATGGTTTAAAGACCAATACAAATTCTCGGACACCGGTATCTCCAATACCTTTTCCAATAACTTCTATGCTCCATTCAACATCCTGAATAATACAGAAGGAATACGAATGTTTTCTAGAACTAGAATTCTTGAAAATCAACTTGGATTTCAATTAGTCAAGCATGATCCTATTATCAAAGACGAACCCACCGAAAGTACCTTTTTGCTCCAAGCTGGAATCAAACAACAATTGATTCGACATGCCATGGAGCCTATTAGCACCGATTTAAATGGCTTAGCAATTTTCGGATACTTAGACTGGAAGTTACTCAACGCTATCCAACTTCAATCAGACGCATTCTTAGGTTTTGGTGATCTATCAGGTGCTTACCAGCTACATCCTAGATTATCTTTTAAGCTCAAATCTTTCATTGATCTCCAAGGTGGAATAAACATACAAGCAGCATTACCTTCCTATCACCAACAAGTTCTATTTGTTAATCAACAGGAAGTTTGGGCCAATGGATTTAACCCAGTAAGCGGACAAAAATTATATGGGCATATTAAATGGAAAAAAACGATACCCTTTTGGGTTGGACTATCCCAGGAAAGTGTGCAAAACTATATCTATTTAGACCAAGCACAGGAAATCCGTCAAGAAAGCAATAATATCAATATCCAACAACTTCAGGCTGGTACAGAGCTAAGACTGTGGAAAATACACCTAGACAATCAAGTATATCTGCAAAATATATCCTCCAATATCATTCGACTACCTAGGATTATAGGCAACCACCAGCTCTACTATAAAGGCTACTTATTTAAGCGTGCGATGTGGACAAGAATTGGGGCAGATCTCAGATTCAATGATCCTTATTATACCAATGGATTCCAACCTGCAACTGGAATGTTTTATATCCAAGATAACTTGCAAACACCTTGGCAGTTCAAT
>CAXQNQ010000143.1:0-2619 GCA_964225135.1 Mesoflavibacter profundi | reverse complement strand
TGCATTTAGAAAAAGCCACCACTGTGGAAGAACTGAATGACTTGATAAGAAGAAAGTCTTTGTTCTCTGATTTGGTAGAGCAATTGGAATTTTCAAATTCTGAGGAATTTGTATCGACAAATGCTATAGGTATGACTGCAACAAGTGTATTTGATGCACCATCTACCATAGTGTCACCAGATGGAAAGTCAGCAACGATTTACGTTTGGTATGATAATGAATATGGATATACTTGCCAAGTGGTACGTTTAGCTAAGCATTACGCTGGTGTAAGAAGAAAAGTATATTACTAAGATATTGCTTGAAAGCAAACCTGTAATCCCCTGTTGGTACTTCCATCAGGGGATTTTTAATAAGTTGATGGGTCTTTCCACTGTTTTTTCAAGTGATATGAATGTCTCTGTTCGCTGAATACCTGGAATGTTTTGGATTTTTCTGTGTAGCACGTCTCTGAGGTGTTTGGTATCCTTACAGATGATTTTTGCAAAGATGTTATACAGACCCGTTGTATAGTGGGCTTCAATGATTTCAGGAATGTCGATCAATGCTTCAGCAACATTTTCATACATGGAACTCTTGTCTAAATAAACACCTATATAGGCACATATATCATATCCCAAGCGAGCTTCATCAATATTGAGCCTAGATCCTGTAACAATACCCATAGAACTGAGTTTGCTCATGCGGACATGTATAGTTCCTGGTGATACAAAAAGTTGTTTGGCCACTTCTGCATAAGTGGTTTTTGAATTATTCATTAGAATGGACAATATCTTTTTGTCCAAATCATCCAGTTCATTTTGTTTAGCCATAAAATTGACATTTTAGGATGCTTAGATTGAAAGCAATGCTTATTTTCCTTAAGTTAAAAGATATTCAAGACTTTTGAATAAAAACAATCCCGCCTAAAGAAAAATCTACTTGAACAGCCACAAGTTTATGATGTATAGGTTTACATTTGTGTTACAGAGTTATTTATGTGCACATTTAAAGTAAGAACCTATACAAACCAAAGGTTCAAAAATTATGACACACTATTCAAAAAATACAAATTCTAATGGGAGGATGAGTTGGACGCCTGTTCTAATGGCTATCATCCTAACTTTTGGAGTACTCCTAGGAATGAATCTAGGTGATCAAACAAGCCAAATCACTGTTATCAAGCAGGATATGGGTAACGACGGTTTAGTCGTTGGTAAGGTAGACGAATTGATTCGCTACATAGATGCTAAATATGTGGATGACCTAGAGCGAGATACACTAGTGGATATTGCTATCAGTAATGTCATTTCAAATTTAGATCCACATTCTTCTTACATCAATTCTAAGGCATTATCCAAGATTGAAAGCCGCTTGAAAGGATCTTACGATGGTGTTGGGATTAAGTTTGTCTTGTTACAGGATACTGTTTACATCACAGAAGTTATTGAAGATGGTCCCGCAGCATCAGCTCAATTAGTAGTTGGAGATCGTATTCTACAAATTAATGATCAGCAGGTTTCAGGACAATCTCTTACTATGGAGGAGGTAGAAGATCGCATTGCTCTTGAGACTATGGATCAATTGACCATTGATTTGCTTAGTAAGGACAACCAAGAAAAATCCGTTCAACTTGCTCGAGCTCCTATTGCAATGCCTTCTGTTGATGAGGGAGTAATGATTGATGAAATCACGGGTTATATTAAGATAAACCATTTTGCTAATAAGACTTATGTTGAGTTTATGAGTGAATTGGAGCGACTTTCTAACAATGGATTAAAGCATTTGGTATTAGATTTGAGACAAAACCCTGGAGGATATTTGTCTCAAGCTACTAGGATATTAGACCAATTATTCAATAGGGAAGGGGTGTTATTGGTTTATACAGAAGGTAGATCTAGTAAAAAGATGGAATATAAGACTTCAGGTAGGAATCTATTTGATGTGGATGAGGTAGCTGTATTGATTGATGGAGGCTCTGCGTCTGCTTCTGAAATCATAGCAGGTGCTATTCAAGATAATGATAGAGGTTTGATTATTGGAGAACGGTCCTTTGGTAAGGGATTGGTTCAAGAGCAATATGATCTTAGTGATGGCTCTGCTTTAAGACTAACTGTTGCTAATTATTATACACCATCAGGTCGATCGATGCAAAAGCCATATAAGAAGCCTCAATCAAATTTAGAGGAGGGTAGAGACACAGTATTATATTATACTGCCAATGGAAGACCTGTTGAAGGACAGGGAGGCATTGAACCAGATCTAAATATTGAAGGGCTTGCTAATCCAAGTTTGACTGATTTTGAGCAGTCTTTGGTCCATTTATTTATTGGCTTGCATTATGATCATTTAAATGATTATTATCCATTACCCAGTGCATTTGACTTATCTATCGAATCTCTTCCAACGGCTTGGTTAGTATCCTATGAAAACTTTTTCAGTCAATTTGAGCAGCAAAAATTATTTGGGGCTAAATCAAATGATTTTCAACAAGCTTTAGTTACTCAACTTGGGAAAAAGCTGTTAGGCAGCAAAGATTACTTGGCATTTCAATTACAGCATGATCCTGCCATACAAAAAAGTCAAAAGTTGTTATTAGACGAACAAGAATTGAATACGATATTAGGGTATTAATAAAAA
>CAXQNQ010000142.1:0-2181 GCA_964225135.1 Mesoflavibacter profundi | reverse complement strand
CCTACTTGAAAAAAGGAAGTCAAAACGCCTTCTGATTCCACTTCTTCTAGTTTATAAGGAGGTTTTCCAAGTAAACTGGTATATATATCGTTTCCTGCTTCTAAATCTTTTACAGCAATTCCTATGTGTTCTATTCTTTTCATCTACAAAAATTTAGCATATTTAGGTAGGAGCAAAAATAAACAAATATTAAACTATGGGTGAAATAATTCATCAATATGGCTTTTGGTCGCTCATCCCCTCTGTTTTGGCTATTGTGCTAGCTATTAGCACCAAAAGAGTCTATCTATCTTTATTATTAGGGATCTTCAGTGGTTGGCTGATCATCAATGATTTTAATTTTTTTCTGGCTTTTTTAGATACTTTGCAGGCATTTGTTGATGTATTTAGTGATGCAGGTAATACTCGGACCATCATGTTTTGTGCCCTAGTGGGTGCTTTGATTTTGTTTATTCAGCGCTCAGGTGGGGTAGAGGGCTTTATTTTATTCTTGCAGTCTCGATTAGATCGAGTGGAGCATAAGAACAAAGGTCGATCCAGAGTGATGGTACAAGTTTTTGCTTGGTTAACCGGTATTTTAATTTTTGTAGAGAGTAGTATTTCGGCACTAACAGTTGGAACCTTGTACAGACCCATATTTGATAAATTGGGTATCTCGAGAGAAAAACTTGCCTACATTACTGATTCTTCTTCATCGCCATCTTCTATTTTGATTCCATTGAATGCGTGGGGTGCTTTTATTATGATTTTATTGGTGCAGAATGGATTTGATGATCCCTTCGCTATGATGCTTAAGGTCATGCCTTATAATTTTTATCCCATACTCGCATTAATCTTGGTTTTAGTGATTGTGCTTTCTAGGAAGGACTTTGGTCCAATGAAAAAAGCAGAGGAAAGAGTCAGGACAACTGGAAAGTTATTGGCGGATGGTGCTACCCCTATGGTTTCAGATGAATTAACTAATGAACCGATTAAGGAAGGTGTTCAACCTAAGGCTATCAATATGGTTGTACCTATTTTGATTATGGTCTTATTAATGCCAGTGATGCTGGCCTACACAGGTTGGGATATTGCTTTAGCAGAACGGGCAAGTGCGGGATATTGGTCTAAAGTGTTTTATGCAATAGGCCAAGGTTCAGGTTCAACGGCGGTTTTAGTTGCTGTTTGTAGCTCCTTGGTCTTGTCAATGCTGTTTTATAAATCTCAGGGCATTATGGGGATTCGGGAGATGATCGATTTGACATTAAAGGGGATTTCTGGTTTGATGCCTTTGGCCTTATTGATGATGTTTGCTTTTGCCATTAGTACCCTGTGTAAGGTGCATTTAGAAACGGGCCAATATGTGGCTCAAGTCACTAGTGCTTGGCTAACACCGGCTTTGTTACCAGCTATTGTCTTTGTCATTAGTTGTTTTATTGCATTTGCTACAGGAACGTCCTGGGGGACATTTGGAATTATGTTGAGTATTGGAATTCCTATGGTTCAAGAATTGAATGGCCCTATGGCTATCACCATTGCGGCTGTCTTAGGTGGGGGCGTATTTGGTGATCATTGTTCTCCAATTTCAGACACTACTATTATAAGTTCCATGTCCTCTGCTACGGATCATATTGATCATGTTCGAACACAAATGCCCTACGCATTGATTGCTGGAGGGCTCGCTTTCCTATTGTATCTCATCCTAGGATTTATAGGATAAAAAAAAGCCCGAGTTCAAACTCGGGCTTTTTTTATTGAAGCGCTTGCTGATATTTAATATCGTCTAACAAGACTTCGATAGCAAATTCTACTTCCGAATCATTACGTAGATTCATCTGTGTTTTTCCTCGTTCATAACCGTATTTATTTGCAACAGCTTTTTCAATCCGATCAATGATACTCACCTTGTTTTTTTCAAGTGCAGCACCTTTTTGCTGGTCGATAGCTTTTGAAATGGATTCGTATGCACTAGCTAGTTCAAGAGATTCTTTGTCAGCTTCTGTTTTAAGCGATCCTAGTTTGACTTCCGTTTCTGTTTGATATTGGAAATCTTCTTTTTTCAAGAAGCTGGTAAATGCAGTCCAATCCTCAAATTGGAAGTCTGCTAAATTAGGAATAGAATCTACATTTGCGAAGTGCGTATTTACAAAATGGAATATCATGTATTGTTCTTCCAAAGCATTCATAAAAGCATCCTGTTCC
>CAXQNQ010000141.1:0-6042 GCA_964225135.1 Mesoflavibacter profundi | reverse complement strand
ATGGATGAAGATTTCTTAAGAGCATTAGAATATGGTATGCCACCAACTTCGGGATTAGGTATTGGAATAGATCGTCTATGTATGCTTTTGACCAATAATGCTTCTATTCAAGAAGTGATCTTCTTCCCTCAAATGCGTAAAGAAAAGTAATTGAAATAAAGGTACTGGGTTGAACTCTTAGTGAACCTTAGTTTCCTTTGATTTGTATAGAATATGTTAGTTCCAAGGTGCTTTTGCATCTTGGAATTTTCATTCATTAAATAACCAATATCATGCAATTCCGGAAAAATCCAATTATGAGCCTGTTGGGTGTTATTGCAGCCTGGTACTTCTTGGTGATATCCGGTAATTTGAGCATTGACCTTAGTCCACTTGGAATCGAAATTCCTATCACTTTACAATCATTAGCGGTACTAATCATAGGAGGGTTGTTAGGTCCTTATCTTTCTGCTGCTGCAGTTTTAGCGTATTTAATTACGGGTGTTTATGGGTTTACTACCTTTGCCAATGGAGCTTATGGGTATGCGGTTATAGCAGGAAAAACTGGTGGATTTCTCATTTCATTTATCCCAGCGGCATTTTTTGTAGGTTGGTTTAACAACCCTAAAACAGATACAACTGGTCTAAAATTGGTCAAAGGGATTTTAGGTGGTACAGGGATTATCTTGATCTTGGGTTATATGAGATTACTTAAATTCTTGGATTGGGATATAGCCTTTACAAAAGGAATCTTGCCTTTTATACCTGGAGCCTTATTCAAAGGATTAATCGCATTCTTGCTGCTTAATATGATAAACAAGTTACTTCAGTTAAGGACACAGGAATAAAAAAAGGCCCGAATTATTTCGGGCCTTTTTTTATTTGAATGTGGCAATCTTAGTTAAGTTTCCTTTGACTACATCATCAATATTTACTTCAATCTTTGCATCGAGTGGTAAGAAAAGATCTACTCTAGAACCAAATCGTATGAATCCAAAATCTTCACCTTGCTTACCTTGGAGGCCCTCTTTAGCATAGGAGATTATTCTGCGTGCCACAGCTCCAGCAATTTGGCGAACTAAAATAGAATTTTTGCCTTTTTCTAATACCATAGTGGTGCGCTCGTTTTCTGTAGATGATTTGGGGTGCCAGGCCACTAGATATTGGCCAGGGTGATACTGGTAGTATTTTACTTGACCAGAAAAAGGATAGCGGTTAACGTGCACATTCAGTGGTGACATAAAAATGGAAATTTGAATCCTTTTGTCTTTATAAAACTCGGTTTCTTCTGTTTCTTCAATCACCACTACCTTTCCATCTGCTGGTGCATATATGATGTTGTCATCAAGTACAGGAATATTTCGAACTGGATTTCTGAAAAATTGAAGGACTAGAATTAATAGAATAAAGAGTCCAACTCCAATTATTAGACCTGCTATGGGGTGCAGGTAATAGGCCCCAAATGCTAAAAGCGGAAATAAGATCAAGCTCCTTGCTGAAATTTTGAACCCTTCTTTATGTATTGAAAACATCTTTTATAAATTTCCCCAAAAGTAATCAATGCTAGTCAAAGGCTATATATGTTGTCGATAAGAAATAATTTTTTGTAGAAAAAAAAGTAGCACGAGGGGATAGTTTTATACTTTTAAAAGAAAAAACATGCGAGCAGCCTTTCGCGGTATTGGATATTATTCTAAAGCCATCTCTATATTGTTTCAATACAATTTATGGACCTACTTTTTGGTGCCATCAGTCACCTCCTTAATTCTAATCTTTTCAGTGTTCAAAACAAGATCTAAGTTTGTAGATCCAGTTCAATCTTTTATTGGTAATCTTTATCCTGAATCATGGATTGGGAGTAATTGGGTTGGAGGAGCTTTGGATTGGCTGGGAGGAGCTGTTGGTGAAATTCTAGTTTGGGGTCTTTTACTACTATTGATGAAGCACATTGTTATGATTGTTGCCTCACCATTTATGTCCTTATTGTCCGAACGAGTAGAGCAAATTATTACTGGAAAGAAAAGTGGTGGTTTTCAATTTCAAAAATTCATTTCAGATATAATTAGAGGAATACGGGTTGCATTGCGCTTATTGGTTAGAGAGCTGTTTTGGTCCTTTGTAGTATTCTTGTTGAGCTTCTTTTTACCACCTATCACTGCCATTCTTTTATTCTTGATACAGGCATATTACGGTGGTGCAGGTAACTTTGATTTTACTTTAGAAAGGTATTATGGGTATAGAGCTTCCGTACAATTTGTAAAAGACAATAGAAGTGCAGCTTTAGGGAATGGTATTCCATATATCGCATTATTGATGACTATTTTCGGTTTTTTAGTTGCCTTACCTCTAGCGACTGTAGCAGGAACTTTGCAGACCTTGGAATTGATTCAGGGTAGGCATCAAAAGATAATTGATTAAAAAAAGCCCCGATTCATATTGGGGCTTTTTTTATAATTCTTCAATCATAGTGTTGAGTTCTTTTCGAATTCGCTGAAGTTTATCTAGCGTTTCAGTCCTTTTTTTATGATAGGATACTTTTTGTTTCAATTCTTGTTTGGCTCCAGCGATGGTGTATCCTTTTTCAGCGAGCAACTCATATATTAATCGGAGTTGCTGGATATTGTTTGGTGTAAACCTCCTGTCTCCTTTGGCGTTCTTGGATGGACTTAGCAAATCAAACTCTGATTCCCAGAATCTAATCTTAGAAGTGGATATTTCAAACATTCTGGCAACTTCTCCAATACTATAGTATCTCTTTAGATCTTTTTCTTCTATTTCAATCATGGTTTCATGTTAAGGCGAATGTTTAAATAGATTGTTTCGACAAATAAAAGATAATTTTTTTTAATATTTTTATCAAGTATTTAAGGGTCTGTTTTTCAGGTTTTTACATTTGTCTTTGATTTTACAATTATATGTGGTGGTGTTAAAAACTTCTTAATTCTGCATTTTTTATTTTGATGTTTAAAGAATATTGTTCTATATTGACCCTACAACACGAAATTTTATTCATTTCACAAAACAATTGCGTATAGCTTAAATTTCTACACTAAACTTATTTTTTTCTATTTGTTAACCTCAACAAAGGTTTAGTTATGAAATATTTGAGCATGTCTGATCAGCAATTGATCTTAGAGTATTTAGACGGTAATGAAATGGCTTTCAGATTCTTAATCGAAAGACATGAAGAACGTGTACGTTTGACTATACGCAAGTATGTCAAAGATATTAATCAAGCCGATGATATCTTCCAAGAAGTATTTATCAAGGTGATTAATACCCTGAGAAAAGGAAAATACAACCACGAAGGTAAATTTGGACAATGGGTCAATAGAATTGCCCAGAATCTATGTATTGATTCTTTTAGAAAGAAAAAGAGAAGACCAACACTTCAACCAACAGAAGAGTTTGACATTTTTGATGTGCTAGGTTCTCCAGATGATAATATCGAGGAGCAAACCATCAAAGGACAGACTTACGATAAGGTAAGAAAGTTGATTGATCAATTACCTCCAGAGCAAAGAGAAGTAGTTATTTTAAGACACTACGCTGATATGAGCTTTAAGGAGATTGCAGGACTTACTAGAGTAAGTATTAATACAGCACTCGGTAGAATGCGTTATGCCCTCATCAACATCAGAAAGATGGTAGAGGAAAAAGAAATCGCACTATACTAAGAAGAAATTGATCAAAATATGCTTAATTAAAGCGTGTGTTAGAGATCAATTCTAACACACGCTTTTTTTTAGCCTATGGATAGACCACGCTGCATTTTCGCATAATCCTTGGCAAAGTAGGTCAGAATGATATCTGCACCTGCTCGATGAATACAGCTCAAAGTTTCAGGCATAGCTGTTTTATAGTCTAGCCATCCATTTTGACAAGCTGCCAGTAGCATAGCACATTCTCCACTTACATGATAAGCTGCTATAGGCAAAGGAAAATGTTGCTTCAGGTCACTGATTATATCCAAATAATTTAAAGCAGGTTTTACCATTAATATATCTGCTCCTTCCGCAAAATCTAATTCACCTTCCAGTAAGGCTTCTTTTCGATTGGAAGGATTCATCTGATAAGTCTTCTTGTCTTTTGGAATATCTTTTAAATCTACCGGACTAGAATCCAAAGCATCTCTAAATGGGCCATAAAATGCAGATGCATATTTGGCTGTATAACTTATAATTCCCGTATGAGTATAATGGTTATCGTCCAATACCTGTCGAATGGCCTCTACACGCCCATCCATCATATCGGAAGGACCTAGGTAATCAAAACCTGCCTCTGCTTGTAGCAGGGACATTTGAGTAAGAACCGCTATAGTTTCATCATTGAGGATTTGGCCATCTTTTACAATACCGTCATGTCCGTGAATATTATATGGATCTAAGGCTACATCACTCATCAAGGTGATTTGGGGAAATTGTGTTTTTATGGTCCTTGCCGCCTGTAGATAATAATTGTCTGGACTTATCCCATATGTTCCCGTAGCATCTTTGAGTTCATCTTTTATTTTAGGAAAAAGAATAAAGCTATGTAAACCTAATTCAACACAGGATTCGATTTCGAGCAGTAGCTGATCTAAAGAAAAACGATAAATCCCAGGAAGTGAAGGAATAGCAGTTTTTATATTTTGACCATCTTCTAAGAACAAAGGGAACACTAAATTATCAACCGATAACCTAGTTTCTTGAACCATATTTCGAACAGCTACACTTTTACGATTTCTTCTCGGTCTAATGTTCATCACTTTTCTTTTTTGGAACTGGATCGAATCCATGACTACCCCACGGATGACATCTTCCAATTCGTTTAATCCCCAAATATAAGCCTTTTATGGGACCCCATTCTTGAATGGCTTCTATCATGTACTGGCTGCAAGTCGGTTTATATCTGCATCTAGATGGAAAAATAGGGGAAATGGCCAATTGGTAAAACCGAACTGGTAAAATGATTATCCCCTTTATTACTTTTCCGATCATAATTAATCGATGCGTTTTGGTTTAGAATCCTTGTCAAATAACAGATACTTACGTTTTTGGTTGAGTAAGTCCAGGTTGACTATATTCTTTTGTGCTTCAATGTGTTTTGTCAATGTTTGGATATTCAAGGCTATGGTTGCAGTAGGTGCACGTTTAGGAATTTCAAGATAAATCCATAAGGCCATTAAGTCTTCTGAAACTTCTTTTCCTATCCATTCCCATTGCCCTCGTTGATCATTGATATCCAACTGAATAACTTGTGCTAAATATGCATTCAATAGGCTATCTACGGTCTCATTTTCTCTAGGTGTTCCAATATACAGTTCGTTGAATCCTTTTTCTTGAAACATACTTTCCAAATCATCAATAAAAATATGACTACTGATCTGAAAGGATTCTTCTGTTTCAACGATATCCGTATGGCTGAAAAAATATTCATGCTCCAGATTAGCAATATTTGGATTCAGAACAAGAACTAATATGCAGTATAGTGTATGTGCCATTTATGAAAAAATTAGGTAAAAGCTTATCAACAAGCCAAGAATACTTCCAAAATATACCCACAATTTGGGATTTAGTTTTGGAAACCACTTAAACAAATATGATCCCAGTAACAAAACGGGAACAACTAATAGTAATTGTGCCAGTTCTACACCAATATTGAACCCTAAAAGAGGAATGAAAATAGACTCACCTGAGTTTGCTAATGCTCCTGATAAATAGTTAGAATAGCCTAATCCGTGAATCAGACCAAAAAAAGATACGGTTATAAGCAGGATGAGAGTAGATTGTTTGATCTTGATTGGATTCATTATCAGATTCAAAACTGCTGACACCGCAATTGTCAAAGGAATTAAGAATTCCACTACATCCATATTAACTGAAATAATGCCTGTGGTTGCAGCGAATAAGGATAGTGAATGACCTATGGTGAAGCCTGTGATCAGTCCAATCATTTTCCTCATTTCCGTAGGTTTGACCGAACTGATAAGTACGAGTAAAAAAGCTAAGTGATCAATAGCCTCAACAGTCAAAATATGATCAAATCCCAAGTTTAAGTAAAGTGAAAACATAAAAATTTGCT